>JAIRUE010000084.1 GCA_031254575.1 Oscillospiraceae bacterium
CCCTTACAAAACCTATCTCCCCGAGGAGAAGCTGCCGCAGGCGTGGTACAATGTCCGCGCCGACATGAAAGAGCTGCCCCCGCCGATGCTCCATCCGGGCACGGGCGAACCGATCAAGCTGGAGGAGCTGGCCGGCATCTTTGTGGAGGAATGCTGCCGTCAGGAGCTGGACAACACCACACCCTACACCGACATCCCCGGTCCCGTGATCGACTACTACAAAACCTACCGTCCGTCCCCGCTCTGCCGCGCCTACCATCTGGAAAAGGCGCTGGACACACCGGCCAAAATCTATTACAAGTTTGAAGGCAACAACACCTCCGGCAGCCACAAGCTCAATTCGGCCATCGCGCAGGTCTATTTTGCCAAGCGGCAGGGGCTGGAGTACCTGTCCACCGAGACGGGCGCGGGGCAGTGGGGCACCGCGCTGGCGATGGCCTGCGCGTATATCGGCGTCGAGCTGCGCGTCTATATGGTCAAAGGCTCGATGCAGCAAAAGCCTTACCGCAAGACGGTGATGGAGACATACGGCGCGGACGTCGTCGCCTCGCCGTCCGATACCACGGCGGTGGGGCGCAAACTGCTGGCCGAGTATCCCGGCACCACAGGCTCGCTCGGCTGCGCCATATCGGAAGCCATCGAGGCGGCGATGGGCAAGGAAAACTGCCGTTACACGCTGGGCTCCGTGCTCAACCACGTCCTGCTGCACCAGTCGGTGGTGGGGCTGGAAGCCTATGCCGCCATGGAGATGCTGGAGGAATACCCCGACATTGTGATCGGCTGCGCGGGCGGCGGTTCCAACCTCGGCGGGATGATGAGCCCGTTTATCCGGGACAAGCTGCAGGGCAAACGCGCCGCGGAGTTTATCGCCGTCGAGCCGGCGTCCTGCCCCAGCCTGACGCGCGGGCGTTATGCCTATGACTTCGGAGACACGGGCATGACCACGCCGCTGCTGAAGATGTATACCCTCGGCGCGGGCTTCATCCCCCACCCCACCCACGCGGGCGGCCTGCGTTACCACGGCATGAGCCCCATCCTCTCCAAGCTGCGCCACGACGGCGTGATCACCGCGCGGGCGGTGCCTCAGCGCGCCGTGTTCGAGGCGGCGGCGCTCTTTGCCAGGCACGAGACCATCCTGCCCGCGCCGGAATCGTCGCACGCGATCCGCGTCGCCGTCGACGAGGCGCTGCGCTGCAAGGAGACCGGCGAAGCCAAAACCATCCTCTTCTGCCTGAGCGGCACCGGCTATTTTGACATGTCGGCGTACGGCGACTATCTGGACGGCTCGATGACCGATTATGTCCCGACCGACGCGGACTTGGAGAAGGCGCTGGCGGCGCTGCCGAAGATGTAAAACAGGGCTTAAAGTCAACAGAACAGAGCGGCGGGGGACATCCCCGCCGCTTTACGCGGTCCGGGGCTTATCGGTTATTTCCCTTATTGCAAGCATAATTTATACCACCCTCTCACAGCCTATCCAGCCAGCCTATGCACAGATCCATCCAGGCGGCGGCGGGATGGGGCGTATCCCCCGCGGGGACGCCGAACTCATACGAGGTCTCCTTCGTGCCCAGCGACAGGCCGTGCGGGCCGTCCGAGAAGATGTGCGACTCAACGGGAACGCCTTTGGCGATCATCCCGTCTATGAACGCGGCGGCATGGGCGACCGATACGCCGTCGTCGTTAAACGTGTGCCAGAGAAAGGCGGGCGGGGTCTTTTCGCTGATGTGTTTCTCCAGGGCGTACCGTTCCGTCAGCGCCGGATCGCCGTCCCGCCCGCCCAGCAGGTTTTTGAAGGATGTGGTGTTGACATCCCTGATATAAGAGGATATGACGGCGTAGCAGAGGATAAGCCCGTCCGGCCTGTTCTTCCCGCCCGCCCGGAGGGCAGGGTCGTCCCAGTATACGCCGAGGCTCGCCGCGAGATGGCCGCCGGCCGAAAAACCCGCGACCGCGATTTTGTCCGCATGCCATTCGTCCGCGTTTTCGCGTATGAGGCAGACGGCGTCCGACAGCTCCCGCAGCGGCTGCGCGTGGTGTTCCGGCGGTGTTGTGTAGGTCAGCACAAAGGCGTTGAAGCCTTTGGATAAAAACTGCAGGGCGACCGGCTCGCCTTCGCGCGGCGAGACAAACTCGTATCCGCCGCCCGGACAGATCACAACGGATTTGCGCGTCCTGCCGTCCGGCGTATCCGGGATATAGACGTCCAAGGCCGCCGTCTTTGAAACGCTTAATTTTAAGTTTTTCATAGCGCGTCTCCTTATGTAACCTCTTGGCGGCGTATTATGAAAAACACCGCCGCTTTATAGTCACATCCTATTTTCTGGCATACAATACCGGAAATAATCGTCTTGAATAAAACTTATGTTTGGGTTGCCGCTAAAAATCTGTCCCGCGATGGTAAGCATATTTCCGGCAAAATCAAGTAACGTAATTTTTGCCCGCGGATAACGCTCCAATAATTTAAGGGAATACAGCCCTGTCCCCGCGCCAAGGTCGAGCACGCGGGGGGTGGGGGTTTCACACCGCAAAAAACGGATGCCGGATTCGTAAAATGTATCAAAACCGGGGATGAATTTTCTCCTTGCGGCCTCATATTCGGACGCAATGGCGTTGAAGCGGTTTTTCACATGTTCATTTGTTTCCAGTTTCTTTATCCCGCTTTCCATAAAGTAAACTCTCTGTGTGACACGGCGTACAGCCAATATACCACAGCTGACCAATATGTTCAAGCCCGTTTTGCCCCGCAGAAAATATCCGGGATTTTTAGCGGGATGGGAGAATCGACGCTGTACCCCATCCTGCGCCGCATGGAACAGCGGCGGTATCTGGATACGCGCCGGCAGGAGCAGAACGGGCGCCTGCGGAAATATTACCGTATCACGCCGGCGGCCGGTCGTGGCGGGTCCGACGGAACGGCTGGACGATCGGCCGGTATCAGGGCTAGAGGACTTCCGCGCCCCGGTCGATACGCCTGATGAGTTTGGCGAGGCTGGACCCGTGGCCCGTCTCGATAAACCGCGTCATCCCGGCGGCGATCATATTTTCCACGCACTTTTGCCACAGGACCGGGTTTGTCATATGCGCCTCCAGATGGCGCGGGATGTCGGCGCCGGGGGAAAGGATTTCCCCGGACAGATTGGTGTAGAGCGGGACGGCGGGGGGACGGAAAGAAAGCGTTCCGGCAAATACCCGCAGCGCCGCCCCGGCTCCGGCCATCGCCTTTGTGTGGAACGCGCCCGACAGGGCGAGGCGGGAAACGCGCCCGCCCGCGGCCCTGCAACGCTCCTCCAGCACGGCGACGCCCTCCGGCGTCCCCGCGACGACGGTCTGGCCGGGGCAGTTGAAGTTGACCGCCACCGCCCACGCGGCAGCGTGCCGCCGCGAATCGCGCTCCGCGCCCGCCGGTCCGCAATGCGGTTGAGATGGGGAGTTATGCCCGCCGCCGTCAGCCTCGTAATACAGCTGCAGGGGTGCGTTGCATAGTAAAGCGCTCATCGCGCCGTTTCCGTCCTCACAGGCTTCCTGCATCGCTTCGGCGCGCTTTTGCACCAGCCTGAAACCGTCCTCAAGCGACAGACACCCCGCGGCGCACAGCGCCGAACACTCGCCCAGCGAAAAACCGGCCAGAGCCGCGGGCGGTTCGGTTTCGCCCTTCCGGACGGCGTACGCCGCCATCGAGACGGTGAAGACGGCGAGCTGCGCGTTCACGGTGCGCGACAGCGTTCCGGCGTCGTTCTCAAAGCACAGCGCGGCCAGGTCGCGCCCGGTGACGCGGGAGCCGGTCCCGAATACCTCCCTTGCCTCCGCGTGGGCCTCATACAAGGCTCTGCCCATGCCCGGCTCCTGCGAGCCCTGGCCGGGAAAAATAAACGCGGTCATATGAAATCCCCCTATTTTTGCGTAAGGTGTGGTTCTTTGTGAAAAAAGCATGTATGATTGCCGCCTGGATTGAGGGCGATGCTCGGCCCGGTCCGCGCGGAGTACACGCCGGGAGACTAGCTGTTTTTCCAGTAATACACCGCCAGCTGCGTGCGGTCGCGCAGTTCCAGCTTATCCAGAACCGAGGAGATGACGTTGCGGACCGTGCCGTGCGACAGATACAGCCGCGAAGCGATCTCGCCGTTGGAAAGCCCCTGCGCCACCAGTTCAAAGACCTCGTTTTCCCGTTCCGTCAGCGCCGGGAATACGCCCCCGGCCTTTTTGGCGGTCAGCCGCCCGGCTACGGCGGGGTCAAACACCGAAGCGCCCTTGCCGACGGCCCGCAGCCGCTCCACGATTCCGTCGGCGG
>JAIRUE010000030.1 GCA_031254575.1 Oscillospiraceae bacterium
CCCGCGCCCGGATAGAACGCGCCATAGAGAGGCTTCCGTCCGTCCAGCGGCAGCTTATGCGCGCGCGGTACATCGACGGGAAGTGCTGGGACGCCATTTCGGCGGAGATGCACTACGACGAGCGCCATCTGCGGAGAATCCACGACAAGGCGCTGTTATCAATGAAGTATCTCCATAAGGGGCGGCGAAATAATAAGAACATATGTTCAATTCCGAAGGATTAGGCGCGTGTTTGCGTCCCGGAAGTGCGGGGAATTGCCCCGGTCAGGATGTCCGTCCATGTCCGGGTCAAGTGTGGTAATATGGTATTGTGGAATAAATTGCGGGACCGCCCCCGGCCGGGGGCGGTTCCCGTTTTCGGAAGGGGGCCGGAGCGGATGGCAAGGAGAAAGACGGCGGATGAAAAAGAAATTCTGCGGCTGTTGAGCGCGTTTTTGCGCGGCGAGATCGAGGGCGCGGGGCCGCGCGAGCGTTTGCGCGCCGCCGAACTGCTGGGAAAAAGACTGGGGCTGTTTGAAATACGGACGGACGACGGCGGGCCCGTCGTCATTGAAGGGAGCGTATAGGTATGACCCAGGTCTCCCTGCCCGACATTGTTGGCAGGGGCTATAAAGCCTTCTGGCACTTCACCGGGCGTTACCGCGCCGTCAAGGGAGGGCGCGGCTCCAAAAAATCGAAAACCACCGCGCTGAACATCATCACGCGGATGATGCAGTACCCCGGGGCCAACACGCTGGTCGTCCGCAAGGTCTACCGCACGCTGAGGGACTCCTGCTTCGCAGAACTGCGCTGGGCCGCGCGGCGGCTCCGCTGTGAGAAATACTGGTCCTTCAGGGAGACGCCGCTGGAGATGACCTACCGCCCCACCGGGCAGAAAATCTTCTTCCGGGGGCTGGACGACCCGCAGAAGATCGCCTCCCTCGCCCCGGAACGCGGCGTGCTGTGCTGGCTGTGGCTGGAGGAGGCGTTCGAGGTCACCGACGAAAAGGACTTTGACATGCTGGACGAGTGTATCCGCGGCGGCGGCGGCATTTTTAAGCAGGTCACCCTCACCTTCAATCCCTGGAACGAAAAACACTGGCTCAACAGGCGCTTCTTTGCCGCCAAAAGCAGAAACGTCCTCGCCATGACCGCCACTTACCACTGCAACGAATTTCTGGACGCCGCCGACCGGAAACTGTTTGCCGACATGCGCCGCCGCGACCCGCGCCGGTACCGGGTGGCGGGTTTGGGCGAGTGGGGCGTGCCGGAGGGGCTGATCTATGAGAATTGGCGGGAGGAAAGATTTAACTGGCGGGAGCTGCTCCATAGCCCGGCAGCGAGCGGAACACTCCGTAGGTCCAGCGAGCCTGACGCCAAGCATACGCTGGGCGCGAGCGTAACCGAAGGAGTTTCCGGGAGCGCCCGGCGGGCGCCCATGGAGCGTGACAGAGAGCGCACTTCTCCCTGCGGGCCCGCTGCGCCCTTCGTGTTCACTCCGCTCTTCGGGCTGGATTTCGGGTACGCGTCCGACCCGTCGGCCCTGTTCTGCGGGCTGTATGACCCGGACAGGCGGCTGCTCTATGTGTTTGACGAGCTGTATGAAAAGCGCCTGACCAACCGCGCGCTGTTTGAGCGTATCGAGGAGATGGGCTACCGCAAGGAGCGCATCCGCGCCGACGCCGCCGAACCCAAGAGCATCGACGAGCTGCGCGAGCTGGGCCTCAAGGACATCCGCGCCGCCCGCAAAGGCCCCGACAGCGTTCGCGCGGGCATTAAGGCGCTGCAGGGCGTTGAGATCATCATCCACCCCCGTTGCGTCAACTTCCTCACCGAGATCTCCTGCTACGCGTGGGACCCGGAAAACCCCGGCCGCCCCGGACCCTGTCCCGACCACCTGATGGACGCGATGCGCTACGCTATGGAAGGCGTAAACGCAGGGACGATGTTTGGGTTTTGAAAAAAGACATTTCAAATACTATTGTCAAAGGAAACTACCTGTGGTATCATGATATTGAAAGGATATATTTCTAAAGATAAGAATCATCGAAATCAGACAGGTGAGTGGTTTTGCAACATGGAAATCATGGCAGGAAGCAGATTGGAGAAGAAGCTCATTGACCGCGAAAGAGAAATTTCAAGATGCATAAAGGAAGTATCCTATTGTTTCGACAAGAATGGAAATGTAATATTTAAGAAAGATGGAAGTCGCACAGCTGTCAAATATTCTATGAATGATAAGATCAATATGCGTGATAATATATTAACCCATAATCACCCCTTCCAGACGGATTTGGAGAAATATGGAACAGGGAATACGTCTGTTTTTTCCAGCGCAGATTTGATTATAGCATATCAGAATAAGCCAAAACAGTTTAGAATGGTTATCGGGGACGAACGTCATTCGATTCAATGGACAGGTGCAACTAAGGCCGTTGCGCAGGATTTGATAGAGCGTTTGAAGATTTTGGAGAAAGATTGTAATGAGCGTATAGAACGGGTCTACGAAAAAATCTATACTGGAAAATACAAATCGATTGAACAGTATTACAGGGAATACTGTACCGCCGTTAAACGGCATACGATATATTCACTCTTGTTACTGACAAAATGGCAGCGTAAGGATTACATATTTACAAAGGAGATAGTAAAATTAACGGCATGATAAAGGAAAAGGAGGAACAAGAAATGATTCATTCCAGAAAAAGCAAAAGACCAGATATAAAAAAAATCATCAATTTGAATGAACCCCTTGCCAACGATGAGCTTTGGTATTTAGACAAAAGAGTCGACTTGGATATTATTGTCAACACTGAATCTGGAAGCATCATCCAGCCTCCGTTGAACGCAGAAGATGTTGGGAGAATCATAAAAGAAAAACGACGGGAAAAAGCAAACGCAAAAAAATCGGGAAAGTTCCAACTTACGCTTAACAAAAATAAACTGGGAAAGAAGCAATAACGGATACTTTTTCGAAAGACTATACTCCCGCTCCGTAAGCGGACGCAGTTTTACTAATCCCTCCAATGGGCTGAAAGGCCCGCTGGGGGATTTTTATATCCCGAAAAAAGAATAAGGACGTGACCTCTATGCGGGACTATATCGAAAAGGAAATACAGGCGTGGCTCCGCTCGCCGGAGAGGGCGGCGCAGATAACCGCCGCGCGCTACCTCGCCGGGAAACACGACATCCTGACCCGAGAGCGCCGCGTCATCGGGCGCGGCGGGCAGCTCGAAACGTCACGCAACCTGCCCAATAACCGCCTGGTCGATAACCAGTACGGCAAGCTGGTGCGGCAGAAAGTCAACTATCTGACCGGCAGGCCGTTTACCTTCGAGGGGGACGCCGGGGCGGCTCTCTCTCTCAGCCGCTTCTTTGACAAACGGCGGCGCAGGACCATCCACAGCGTCTGCGAGGACGCCGTAAGCGCGGGGATCGGCTGGCTGATGCCGTGCTTTGACGGGCGGGGGCGGTTTTGGCTCAAGCGCATCCCCCCGTATGAGATCCTGCCGTTCTGGGCCGACGGCGAACACACCGTCCTGGACTGCGCCGTGCGCGTGTATGAGAGCGAATGGAACCGCAAGCGCGTACGCCGCGCCGAAATTTACACCCCCGCCGGCCTGTCCCGATACCTTTTAGAGGGAGATAAGCTCCTTCCCGGCGGCAACGCGCGGATGTCCGGGTCAGGCGATGGCAGCGGGCAGGGCGTCAGCCCGCTCTCAGACGACGCGTTTGCGGGCGGGCCGTGGCTTTCGGTCAACGGCAGGGCGTGGGGCTGGGGAAAGGTGCCGCTGGTGGCGTTCCGTTCCCGGGGCGAGGAGTCCCTGCTCTCGCGCGTAAAAACGCTGCAGGACGCGCTGAACGCGTTGTTGAGCGATTTCCAGAACTGTTTGCAGGAGGATGCCCGCAACACCATCCTCGTGCTGAAAAATTACGACGGCAAAGACCTCGCCGAGTTCCGCCACAACCTCGCGGCCTACGGCGCGGTCCGGGTCAAGACGGTGGACAACACGCAGGGCGGCGTCGAGACGCTGCGGGTCGAGGTCAACCACCGGTCCTACGAGGCGCTGTCCGCCATGCTTAAACGGGCCATTGTGGAAAACGGCATGGGTTTTGACATGCGCTCCGAACTGGCGCGCTCCGCCCCCAACCAGATGGCCCTGCTGTCGATGTATTCCGACGTCGAACTGGACGCCCACGCGCTGGAAGCCGAGTGGAAGGCGTCGTTTGAAGAACTGCTCGGGTTTGTGCGGGTGGGAATGATGCTGGAGAGCGGTGTCACGCTCCACGCCCAGCGTACGCTTGGCGCCGCGCGCCCCGCGGACAGCCAGATAAGCCCCTATCCTCCCTGCGGGGCGGCGGAGCAGCTCGAGGTCGTCTTCAACCGCGACATGCTGATGAACGAGAGCGAGATCATGCGCACGCTGCTGCAGGCGGGGCTGCGGGTCAGCAACGAAAGCCTGCTGGAACAGGTGCCGTGGGTCAGGGACGCCGGGGCCGAAATGGAACGGCTGCGGCGGGAGCAGGCATAAACCTCTCCATCGCCCCGGCGCTGACCTCCGCCTCATAGACGGTTTCCACCGGGCCGGTCATATAGAGCTTGTTCTCCGCCGGCAGAAACTCCGCCGTGGTATCCCCCCCGGGCTGGCTGACCACCGCCTTGGAACCGCAGCGGCCAGTGAGATAGCCCGCCACGACGGACGCGCAGCAGCCGAGGCCGCAGGCTAACGTCTCGCCCACGCCGCGCTCGTACACGCGCATTTTCAAACGCCCGGGACTGACGACCTGCGTGAACGCCGCGTTGACCATCCGGGGGAACAGCGGGCTGCGGCACATCAAGCCCCCGAAGCGGTCCAGATCAAACGTGTCCGCGTCGTCGATGAACGACACGCAGAAAGGATTGCCCATCGACATGGCGCTCATGAAAAACTCCCGCCCGTCAAGCGTGACCGGCTCGTCCATACAGCGTTCCGTTCCCGCCAGCACCGGGACGCTTCCGGGCCGCAGATCGGGCGCGCCGACCTCGGCGGTCACAATTTTCCCATCCGGCGGATCCAGGTACACGCGCTTCAGCCCGCCGAGGGTCTCCACCGTCATCTCGGGCGAAGCGACGACGCCGTGCTCAAAGGCGTAGCGCCCGGCGCAGCGGACGGCATTGCCGCACATCTCGGCCTCCGTGCCGTCAGGATTGAAAATACGCATCTTACAATCCGCCGCCTCAGACGGGCAGACCAATAAAAGCCCGTCCGCGCCGAGGCCGTAATGCCGCGAGCAGAGGAAACGCGCCAGGTCTTCCGGGGCAAGCCCGATACGGGGTTTCGGCTCAAACAGGCTTATAAGCACGAAATCGTTGCCAAGAGCCTGCATTTTGGTGCATGAAAGGGCCATGCAATGATCATTCCTTCGGTTTTTCTACCCCAGCATCCTGTCCAGATCCTCAATAATATCGGCGGGATTTTCTATCCCCACCGACAGGCGGACAAGCTTTTCGGTTATCCCCAGCTCCTCGCAAAGTTCCGGCGGGATCGACGCGTGAGTTTGGGTTTTGGGGTAAGTAATAAGCGTCTCGACGCCGCCCAGGGATTCGGCGAACATGATCATCCTCCCGCCGGACAGCATTTTCCCGACGTCGGACGCGTCTTTGAGCGTCAGGGACAGCATACCGCCGAAACCGGTGGACTGGCGGCGCGATATTTCATAGCCGGGGTGATCGGGAAGCCCGGCATACAACACCTCGGCGACCTTTTTATGCCCCCTCAAAAACTCCGCCGCCGCCAGCGCGTTGCTCTGATGGCGCTCCATGCGCAGGGCGAGCGTCTTTATCCCGCGCAGCGTCAGCCAGCTGTCCATCGGCGAAAGGGCGCTGCCCAAGGTGCGCGCCATGAAGTCAAAACGCGCGGCAAGCGCTTCGTCTTTCACCACGGCGAGGCCCGCTATGGTGTCGTTGTGGCCGGCTAAATATTTCGTCGCGCTGTGTATGACGATGTCCGCGCCGAAGTCGATGGGCCTTTGGAAATACGGCGTCAGGAAGGTGTTGTCCACCGTCAGCAGAAGCCCCTTCGCCCTGGCGACGGCGCTCAGGGCCGCGATGTCGGCCACCTTCATCATGGGGTTTGTGGGGGTCTCCACATAGATCATGCGGGTGTTCGGGCGGCAGGCCCTCTCGATCCTGCCGGGGTCCGTCGCGTCGGCGAAGGTGAACTCCAGGCCGAAGCGCCGCCAGTACTCCATCGTCTGCCTGTAGGTTCCCCCGTAAACGTCGTTGCCCATGACCACATGGCTGCCCTGCTCAAGGATCGAAAACAACGCGTCCTCCGCAGCCAGCCCGGAAGAGAACGCGTAAGCCGCCATGCCGCCCTCAAGCAGCGCCGCGGTGTTTTCAAGCTGTGTCCGCGTAGGGTTTGAGCAGCGTGAGTAGCTGTAGTCGATTTCGCTCCCCAAACCGGGGTTTACGTAGGTGGTCGTCTGGTAGATGGGATAACTGACCGGGCGGAAGCTCTGCGAGCGGTCAACGTAGCCCTGCACGGCTTTCGTGTCGGCGCGGCGCGCGCAGCAGGGAGAGGACGGGTCGATCATATATTTATTCTCCTTGATACCTGTTTTTTCCCAGTATAACACAGCCTGTCCAACCGCGCAACAGTTTCGGCGCGTTGGAGGGGCGGGTTCCCCTGAAGGACCGGACGGTCCGCCGGGGGTTTTTTGTTTGCCGGCGCCCGGTGCGAGTTTTGGGTGAAAGGAGGTGAGGGGATGACACCGGATTGGCTTTCGGAGATGGGCCTGAGCGACGGGGACAGCGCGTTTTTGCGGGAGAAATGGGAAGCGCGGGAGCGGGAGCACGGGGAGGCGATGGGCAAGCTGCGCGACGAGCTGGAGTCGCCGTTCCGCGCCGCGGGGCTGGTGCCCGGCGAGGCCGGGGACGGCCTGCCGGAAACGGACGGGTTTCTGGCAGGCTTAGGCTGCTGAAAAGTATTTTTCAGCCCGAACCCCCCGAAAGGGGGGTGAGTTGCCAAACGCGGAATTTTGGAGCTTTTGCGCCACGGAACAAAAGCGAAAAATTATGCGTTTGCCGGGTGAAAAATGCTTTGAAGCGCGACTGCGCCGGACGGCCTTTACGGCCCGAAGCCGCACAGACCTGTAACAAGAAAGGATGATCTTCTTATGGCAATCAATTTCGCGGAAAAATACGCGCCGCAGGTGGACGAGCGGTTCCGCACCGGTTCGCTGACCGCCGCCGCCGTCAACAACGCCTACGACTGGGCGGGCGTCAACACCGTCCACGTTTACAGCATCCCCACCGTCGCCATGGGCGACTACTCGATGAGCGGCGCCGCCCGCTACGGGACGCCGGACGAGCTGGACGCGGGCGTACAGACGATGACACTGCGCAGGGACAGGGCCTTCACGTTTGCCATCGACCGCAGAAACTTTGAAAGCGCGGTGATGACAAAGGAGGCGGGGCTGGCCCTGTCCCGCCAGATCGACGAGGTCGTCGTGCCCGAAATCGAGGTCTACCGCATCGCGCAGATGGCCGGAAACGCGGGCCTGAGCAAAACGGGCGCGGTCACGCCCGCCAACGCCTACGACCATTTCCTGGAGGGCGCCGGCGCGCTGACCGACAACAAAGCGCCCGGCGGGCGGGTTGCCCTTGTGTCGCCGAAGTTTTACAAAGCAATCAAGCTCGACGCCTCGTTCATGCGCCAGTGCGATATGGCGCAGGCCATGCTGCTGAACGGGCAGGTGGGAATGGTGGACGGCGTGCCGCTGATCCTCGCCCCCGGCTCCTATTTCCCGGCGGGCGTTTCCTTTATCCTCGCGCACCCGTCGGCCACCGTCGCGCCGGTCAAGCTCTGCGAGTACAAGATCCACGACAACCCGCCCGGCATCAACGGCTGGCTGGTCGAAGGCCGCGTCGTCTACGACGCCTTTGTGCTGGACAGCAAGAAAAACGGCGTTTACGCGCATTATGAGGCGTGAGACGACGCTTGCCAGCGTCGCGGCGGCTCTCCGGAAAGCGGGATACCGCGTCTACACCGACCCGCGCGCGGCGCGCAGGACGCCCTGCTGCGCCGTGCTGCCGGACGGCCTGACCGAAAAGCGGCTGCCGATGGGGCGGCTGCTGCGCGAGGCCCGGTTTGCGGTGCGGTTTTATCCGGGGCCGTTGGCGGAGGCCGTCGGCTTCGATCCGCCGCCGGAGGGCGGGGAGGCTTTGAACGAGACGCTCTGCCGCGCGGCTGAAACGCTGCGGTCCTGCCTGGAACTCGTCGCCGCGCCGGACGGTTTATTACGCGGGCGCGGATTTGCGTTTGAGATCAAGGACGGGGCCGTTGCCGCGCGGGTCAGCTATCCGGTGATCCTGCGGGAAACGGGAAGGCGGGGGACGAAAATGGGTTCGCTGGATGCGGCGGTCCGCGGCCGGGACGCGTAAGAGCGGGGTTTGGCTGTCCGCGTGTGGATTTCGCAAATACAGGAAATTCGCAAAAATAAGAAAGGTGTGGTATGCAATGGCATTGGGCGCCGGGACGTTTACCGTCCAGAACAAGGCCCTGCCGGGGGCTTATATAAATTTTGTGAGCGCGGCGCGCGCGGACGCGTCGCTTTCGGAGCGCGGCGTGGCGGCTGTGCCGCTGGTTTTGCCGTGGGGGCCGGAGGGCACGGTTTTCACGGTTACGGCGGATGAGTTTTACGGCGGGGCGGAACGCCTGTTTGGGTGCGGCGCGTATTCCGCCGAGCTGCTGCCGCTGCGCGAGCTGTTCCGCGGCGCGCGCGCCGCGGTCGTCGGCCGCGTCAACAGGGGCGGCACGGCGGCGGGTTCAGCCCC
>JAIRUE010000036.1 GCA_031254575.1 Oscillospiraceae bacterium
CACGCGGGCGCGGGCGGCACCGAGGCGCAGGACTGGGTGCAGATGCTCGTGCGGATGTACACCCGCTGGGCCGAACGGCACGGTTTTGCGTGGAAAACGCTCGATTTCCTTGACGGCGACGAGGCGGGCCTGAAGAGCGCCGAGCTTTTGATAGAGGGCGAGAACGCCTACGGTTTTATGAAAGGCGAGCATGGGGTACACCGCCTTGTGCGCATCTCCCCGTTCGACGCCTCGGGGCGGCGGCACACCTCGTTCGCCGCCGTTGAGGTACAGCCCGACATGGAACTGGACGGCGAGATCGAGATACGGGACGAGGATCTGAGGGTCGATACTTACCGTTCCGGCGGCGCGGGCGGGCAGCACGTTAACAAGACGGAGAGCGCGATACGCATCCAGCATATCCCCACCGGCGTCGTGGTGGCCTGTCAGAACGAGCGCAGCCAGTATCAGAACCGCGACGTGGCCATGCGTATGCTGAAGGCGCGGCTGCTCAAACTGAAGGAAGAGGCGTTTGAGAACGAAATAGCGGGCATCAAGGGCGTACAGCGCGCCATCGAATGGGGCAGCCAGATACGCTCGTATGTGTTTATGCCGTATACATTGGCCAAAGACCACCGCACCGGGTTTGAGGACGGAAATATAAGCGCCGTGATGGACGGCAGGCTGGACGGGTTCGTGTCGGCGTTTCTGACATGCTCGGCTACGGGACAATGGGCGGAAAAGTAACCGTTTATTTTTCGCAAAAACTGCCCGCCGACCCGCGGGAACGCTATCGGGCGCTCGCGGAACGGGGATACGCCCCGTTGTTTACGCTGTACCAGGAGCACGGGGACAACATCATCCGCCTGCGGAAGCCGTATGTCTGCCCCGGCTTTGACGCGCTGTTGGCGGAGCAGCCCCGCGGCGACGCGCTGATCACCGATCAGCCGGGACTGTATATCGGCGTAAAGACCGCCGATTGTGTTCCGTTGCTGCTCTGGGACGAGACGGCGGGTGTCGTCGCCGCCGTCCACGCGGGCTGGCGCGGCACGGCCCTCAATATCGCGGGAAAGGCCGTCCACATCATGCGGGACGAGTTTGGGGCGCGTGATATACGGGCGGCCATCGGGCCGTGTATCTGCAAACACTGCTTTGTAACGCGGGGAGACGTACCGGAGGCGATGCCGGTTTTGGCGCGTCCTTATATTGAACGGTTTGCGCCGGGCCAATACCGCGTTGACCTGCCGGAGATCAACGCCGCCCTGCTGCGGGAAGCGGACGCGCGGGATGTCATTATGCCGCGGAGCTGCACCCGCTGCGAATCCGAAACATACTGGTCGCACCGCAGGCACGGCCCGGCGCGGGGCCTGCAGGTCAGCCTGATCGGTCTCAGGGAGGCGGACGCATGAAACACCGGACGGCCGCCTTGCTGTCTATATGCCTCCTGCTTTCGGGCTGCTCCGATTTTTTTTACCCTTACCCTGACTTTTTGGTCACGCCATCCCCCCTGCCTTCTCCTTCGCCGATCATTCTGCCCAGTCCCGCGCCGCGCGTGCTGACGTTCGGCGTCGCGTTCTCCCGGTCGGATACGTTCCGTCCCCTTTCCGACACGCTGCGCTATAACGCTCAGGCCGCGCGTCTCTGCTACGAGAGCCTGTTTGAGCTCGATAAAAATTTTGTGCCGCAGCCGCTTCTGTGCGCCTCGATGGAAACGGAGGACAACAAAAACTTCATTCTCTCCCTGCGTGAAAATGTTTTTTTCCACGACGGCAATCCGCTCACTGCCGGCGACGTCGTGTATTCCTTCAGGCAGGCGCAGAAGCCCGGCGGTCCTTTTGCCGTGCGGCTGGCCTGCGTCTCAGGCGTTTCGTCCCAGGCGGACGGAACGGTATTGGTAAGCATGGACGCCCCCGTCTGGAACGCGGCGGCGCTGTTTGACTTTCCCATCATACGGGAAAGCCCCGCCGCCGCCGCGCCGGGAACAGGGCCGTACCGCGCGGTGCTGGGCGGCGACGGAAATTACCTGCTGCCTTCGGAAAACTGGTGGCGGGACAGGTCTCCGCCGGCTGAGCGCATTGAATTGGTAGACGCCGGCAGCGCCGACGAACTGGTCTACGCATTCCAATACGGTTATATTTCCATGATGCCGGTTGACCTTTGGGATACCTTTTCCCCCGGTATCCACACCGGATATGACAAGGTGGTCACACCCTCCGGCCTGTCGCAGTATATCGGATTCAACACCCGGCGAACGCCGCTCAATCAACGGGAACTGCGGCTCGCGCTCGCGCTCGCGCTGGACAGGAGAGGGGTTGTCTCCGCCGTATACGGCGAGGACGCGGAAGCCGCCGTTCTGCCCGTTCCGCCCTCTTCGCCGCTTTATCTGGAAACGGCCGCCATGCGTTACCGGTTTGATCCCGGCGAGTCGGCGCGGCTGATTGCCGGACTGGGATATACCGCCGCCGATGAAGAGGGCGTCTTAACGCGCTGGAGAGGACGGCAAACCGAAAGGCTGGTACTGGATTTTATTGTGGGCGCGGAGAACGCCGCCCGCGCGCAAATGGCCGAAGCCTGCGCCGCCATGTTCCGCTCCGCGGGATTTGCCGTCAATGTCCGCGCTCTTGACCGGCCCGCTCTTGAACAGGCGCTGCTGGACGGGGATTTTGACCTGTACTACGCCGAAGCGCGGCCCGCCCCCAACTTTGACCCCGGCGAGTTTTTGCTGCCCGGGAGCGCGTTTGCCCACGGCGTATCCGACAGCGCCGCCGCACGCTCCGCGCTCGCCAATATGGCGGCAACAGACCCATATACGGACGCGGGACAAGCCGCGCTCGGTGAAGTCTGGGATGTGTTATATGAAGAGCTGCCCGTTCTGACGGTCTGCTTTCGCAACACCCTGTTTATCTCGCAGCGCGGCCTGTTGAGCGGACAGACGCCGACCTTCTATAACCCTTACGCCGGCTTTGCCGGTTGGACGGTGCATGAGCAGTAAATACGGAGATTACGGAGGACGGTCATGGCTGAAACGATGAAAACCATAACAATCAGGCAGGCGCGGGAGAGCGACATCCCTGTCCTTGAAAGCATTCTGCTCGATACGGTGAACTGGCTGAACGAGATGGAGCAGCCGTTGTGGGGCGCGGGCGTGACCGCCGTCAGGCGGCGTGCCGGAACTGCTGCGCTACGCGGAATCTCTGGAATTAGCGGCGGACACAGGCGATTGCCGCTCGGCCTGCGGGGTGTGCCGCCAGGTAATGGATGCCATAAGGAGGCAAAAAAGTGGTTGAACGCCGGGATTTATAGTAAAAACAGGAGGAATATCCATGGCAAGCGATGGTTTTTGGCAAGCCCTCGACACCCTCGCGGCAGAATCGGAAATCATTATTGACAGGCCCAAAGGCAGCGCCCATCCGCGTTATCCGAAGTTTATCTACCCGTTGGACTACGGCTATCTCAAAGGCACTGCCGCGATGGACGGCGGCGGCATTGACGTTTGGCGCGGCTCGGGTCCGGCGGGACAGATCGACGCCGTTATGTGCATTGTTGACCTTGTGAAGCGTGACAGTGAGATAAAGGTACTGATCGGCTGCACGGAGGAAGAAAAGGCGCTGGTTTACCAGGCGCACAATGAGACGGATATGCAAAAAGGCGTATTGATACGGAGAACAGATACTCAGAGTTGAGCCAATGTCAGAGGAATACAGAGAATTTGCGGACGCGCAAACCACGGATAAGGCATCGGCACGGCCTGAGGGGTAGAGATAATTTTACTTTCCGCCTTGAGCATTCGGGAGTATAAACGAGGAAAACAGAGCTTTCAACAGCGTAAAGAGGAAAAAATAAAAAAATTGCGCTTACCCTCTTGACAAGCGGAAACCCTTGTGCTTTAATAGGGAAGCGCCGGTTTTCACCCGGCGGGACCGAAACGGCGTGACATGCCGTGGACAGAACGGAGGATTTTCCCGATATGGGCACATTCATGCTTAAACCCGAAACCGTAGCGCGGCAATGGTATGTCCTGGACGCCGCCGGCGTTTCGCTGGGCCGCACCGCCGCCGAGGCCGCCCGTCTGCTGCGCGGCAAACACAAGCCGGAGTTTACCCCCCACGTCGATTCCGGCGACTTTGTAATCGTCATCAACGCCGACAAGGCCGTCCTGACAGGCGGCAAGCCCGAACAGAAGATGTACCGCCGCCACAGCGGCTACGCGGGCGGCTTGAAAGAGGTCAAATACCGCATTCTGATGGAAAAGCGCCCGGAACTGGCGATGGAGCACGCCGTCAGGGGGATGGTTCCGCGTACGACGCCGGGCCGCAAGGCGCTGACGCGCCTGAAGGTTTACCAGGGCGCGGAACACCCGCACAACTCACAGAAACCTGTCGCCTGGACGATTGGAGGG
>JAIRUE010000106.1 GCA_031254575.1 Oscillospiraceae bacterium
GTAAGCGCGGCGTAGGGCGTCGTTTAGTGGTGAACGTGAGCCGGTTAAGCTTTGCCCCGGCCACGCACTGATGAAGCTACCAAATCCCGGAGCCTGACCGCCGGCGCCGGGTGGCGGGAATGTAAATGACGGTATGCACCCGGAGAAAGTTGCGCGGAAATATTTTCGGACAGGGGTTCGACTCCCCTCGCCTCCACCACACACAGTCTCGTCAAGTGCCAAAATGCGCATGACGGGACTGTTTTCTTGGATAATGCCAATGATTAGTTGCGAAAACATTGTATTGCTCTGTGTCGCTCTTGCGGCCTGTACTCAGTGTACAGCGGCTTGACGGGGTGGGATTCTGTGAAAGCCAAAGCCACTACACCGCGAGTAAAGGCAAAGGAAGGCGATCCTGAAGTGACTTTGGCATTCCGATAAAAATCTCTATTGACAGAAAGATAATGCAATAGTATACTTTAATTACCGGTGGTAATTAAAGACTTTGATGCCGTGCGGAGAAGATTTTGAAAAAGAGTATAACAAAAGAGCAGATTGTTGAAACGGCTCTTGCGCTTATGAAAAATAAGAGTGACTTGCGCCTGCTTAACCTGCGCGAAATCGCCCGGACGTTAGGTTGCGCCCATACCAACCTTTACAATTATTTTCCCTCATACAATGATTTGCTTTGGGAAACTCACGCCGCTTTGCAGGAGATTTTCATGAAGATGCTCACGAAAAAACTGGATGCCGCCACCACCGCAGAATTACGACTTTCCTGTTTCTTTGAAGCCTTCGCCGATATGTATCTTGACAACAAGGGATGGTTTTGTCTTGCATGGCATGAGTGTATGGGTGAAGAACGCCCGCGGCGGGATATTGAGACGACAGAATCAACAAATAAGGCTCTGAATAAGCATATATCTGAAATCTGGAAAGCGCTGTCCGGGGAATACCCCAATGCGGACATGACAAAAAGAGTGCTTCACAATACGCATTGCTACATTGTGGGGGAAATATCAAATTATCTTTTGGGCAGAGGATTGATTGAGAATGAAATAGAACTGAAAGCCTATATTACCTGTGAGGCGGCCCTTATGTTCAAATTATGCCTTTTAGGAAGTGACAGGATTGAGCTTTGAGCTTATTCCCTTTGTGTCCGGACTAATACAAAAACAGGCTGTTGGCGAAATTATAAAATGCAATGACTATACGGAAAGATTCGGGCTTACGCTTACACAGGCACAGGCGGCAGAGTTAGTGGAAACGCGCTCTTTATCTTTACGGGATAGCGGGCGCATAGAGTTTGGCGGCGGCGTTATTGATAAAATGATCAAGGCGTTTTGTGATTCTCCCTATATCTCTATGCAAAACTACGCTCAGACGCTTCATGAGCTGATTGAAATATTCTACTACTATAAAAATGAAACGCTTGACTTGATAGGTGACGACGACTTGATTCAGTTTATGAAATCAGCCTTTGACGGTGTTTGCCAGGGGTCTATTGATTTACTTTCTGGCCGAGAACTGTACCGTCTGGCTAAAAATTTGCGCTTCAGGCTTCCCGGCGGTTATTCGGAGAGCGATTTATCAGAGGATGAGAGGGAAGATGATGAATAACGGCCTTGATAAAATCCGTGTTATTGACAAAACACAGTTAAACGGGGAAACCTATTTTCAATCCCTGCTTGAACAGGCATACAGCAAAGGGCTTGTAGGCGACAGCGAGATCGAGCGGTTGCAATATGACTGCCTTACTCTTCTGGCAGAGAAAACAAACCGCTATAATTCCGGTGACAGCTCTATTCAAGTGGAAAAAGCACAAAGCATTATGACTTCCAATCTTTTTACGATCGGGTTGTGGCTAAAGACATATCCTGACCCGGACGACGCCGTAACCGCATTGAAAAATGAACCTATAAATGAAATGTATCAAAAAGGCCGCAAACAGATTGATACCATAATTGCGGCTGCAAAAGCCTTACACGAGAAATTGCTTCCTCAGCTTGTGGATACTCAAAATGTGTTTTACCGCTCGACAGTTGAGGATGGGATCAAAGGTTTTTTCAAGTTGTATGATCCCGATTATTCGGCGCATGAAATCCATATTACGGCGGATTATCCACTGTTTAATCCCGTTCACCAATTGGCGGGCATTGAGTTTATAAACGCATATATTCAAACCATATACCGCGAAAATCAATTTTGCGGTTACTTTTCTGCCAGTGATCTTCATCGCCTGTTATGCGGTTATGAAGAAGATTACAGGGAGCTGCCGATTAACATTTATGAGCCGGTATTGTTTGCGGCTCTTGGCTGTTCAATAGCCGGTACGGACGTATACCGGCTGGATGTAACCGAAAGGGGAAGGGCATATCTGCAACAGTTTTTTTCCGGAATGCCGGAAGATGAGGTGCTAAGAGCAATTCAGAGAGCCGCCGCAAAGATTATCCATCAATTTCAATGTTCAGACAGGCTGGCACAGTATGTGCAAAACAGCCTTCCCTATATTGCAAGGCGAATTGAAATGGCGTCACAAGGCAATACGCTTAACCGTATTTTCCGTATCCCCGCCTTTCCCTAAAATAATTGAGGCCTGACCTGTGACTGCTGAGGCGGTCCGGATGTTCTTAGGGTTTATCTTGTACCGGGGATGACGATTGTCAGCCGGATGTCGCCGTCCTCCTCCTCTTTGTCCAGGCTGGCGTTAACGCCGGAGCGCCGCATGGTTTCAACGGCGCGGGTGACGGTGTTGAGGAAGAGGCGGATGTCTTTGAAAACGTAAAGCGTGCGGATACCCCGCTTGGCTTCCGATTCCCCCGCCGCGCCCGCCAGCAGGCGTTCTATATATTCTTCGGTCTGCGCCACATTGAGCTTGCCCTGCGCGATATGCTCCACCGCTTCCAGCCTTGCTTCCAGCCCCTCGATCCGCAGCAGCGCGCGCGCGTGGCGCTCGGTCAGCCCGTGACGGCGGATGGCGGCGGTAACCTCGTCGGGATGGCGCAGCAGCCGGAGTTTATTGGCGATCGCCGACTGGCTCTTGCCCAGCCGCCGCGCGGCCTCGTCCTGCGACAGCCCGAATTGGCGGATAAGCCGCCGGATGCCCTCGGCCTCCTCGAAAAAATCAAGGTCGCAGCGCTGAAGGTTTTCGACGAGCGCGAGAACGCCGCTCTGCTTCTCGGTGGCGTCAAGCAGGATACAGGGCACATCGCGCAGCCCGGCGAGCTTTGACGCGCGCAGCCGCCGTTCCCCGGCGACCAGCTCATACCCGCCCAGTTCACTCCGGCGTATGGTCAGAGGCTGAAGAACGCCGTACTGGCGGATGCTCTCCGAGAGTTCGTTGAGCCCCTCCTCGTCGAAGACGCTCCTCGGCTGGTACGGGTTGCGCCTGATCTCGTCCGTCTTGACCATATGTACGCGCCGGCTTTCCATTAAACCGTGCTTTTTGCCGAGCAGCATGACATTCCCTCCTGTGCGCGCCGCATTTCAGGCCGCTTTGTCAGGCGCGCGGGCCGCAAACGAATTGTGTCCCGCCGCGCTCTTCTGTTATTATGTAACCCTATTATAACGGCGGTATCCTGTCGTTTTCCATCGTATCCTGTCTGCCAATCTTTTCTTTTGGAGATATTATCTCTTTACAGAAGGGGGGTTTTCCTGTATACTGTGGACATGATTCGACAAAGGATTGTGTTGTTATGTTCAGACGCGGAACCGCATTTTTTCTCTGCTGCGCGCTCCTGACGGCCGCCGCCCCGCCCGCATCCGCCGACACGCCATTCATGGGCGGAGGGCATACATATTATCGCTCCCATACATACACGCCGGCCGACCTGACACAGTACACGGTCAACACGCTGCGCCACGGCGGCGCCGGACTTTGTGAGGAGCATATCCTCTCCTTTTCCCCGAACGCCGGGCTGCGCCCCGTGGTTGTCGGGCCCGACAGCATCTATCACAACGGCCTCACCATTGAAAACGCCGCCGAGAAGCTGAAAGGGCGCGGGCTTGATGTCGTCGGGGGGATCAACGGAAGTTTTTTCAATTCCAATATGACGCTTATCGGCCTGCAGATCCGCGACGGCGTTCTCACCTCTTTCGACGCGGAGACCCGCTATCTGCCCTCGGTCGGCTTTGCCTCCGACGGCACGGTTTTCATAGGCGATCACGGCATATCCGTTTTCGTTTCAAACGAGTTCGGATCGGTTGAGGTCGATAAGCTCAACAAGGAGCGCGGCCCCGACCGGGTCTACCTGTACACGCCGGATTTTTCCGCCACAACACAGACCACCCAGGACGGGACGCATGTTGTCCTGCGCGTCCCGGGTCCCCTCACGCCGGGCGGAACGCTGACCGGCTCCGTGACGCGCGTCCTGCGCGGGACATCCGCCTACACCCTCGCCGCCGACGAGATGGTGTTGTCGGCCAGTTCCCAAAGCGCCGTTGACCGCATTTCCTTTCTGACGGAGGGGAGTACCGTCACCGTATCGGCCGGCTGCGCCGATCCCCGCTGGGCCGGCGTGACCGCCGCGGCCATAGGACAGCGGTATCTGGTGCGCAACGGGCAGGTGGCCGACTCGACGGACGGTGCGCGCGCGCCGCGTACGGCGGCCGGCGTCCGGGACGACGGCACGGCGGTGCTCTATACCGTGGACGGGCGCCAGCCCGGCTACAGCTCCGGGCTGACACTCCGCGAAGTCGCGGAACGGATGCTTGATTTGGGCTGTGTGACCGCGATAGAGCTGGACGGCGGCGGTTCGACCGTCATGCTCGTCCGTATGCCGGGGGAGCGGGACATCAAAATCGTGAATAAACCCTCGGACGGCGCGCCGCGCCGCTGCGCCGACTTTGTCCTGCTGTGCAATGTTTACCCCATGTCAGACGGCAACGCCGCGCATCTTTTCCCGCAGCCCGCCTACGTCACCATGCTTCCGGGCGCCACGGCCCGTTTCTCCATGCTTGCCACGGACGTCTATTACCGCCCCGTCACCCCCCCGCAGACATGGATCGACACATACGCCGAGGACCCCGGCATGGGGTTTGCCAGCGGCGGGACATTTGCCGCGCAGTATCCGGGGGAAACGACCCTTACCTTTATGTCCGGCGGCGCTGTCGGCACCGCGCAGGTCAAAGTCGCGGCGCGGCTCGATTCCCTTACCCTGACGGATACGGAGACCGGGCTGACCGTCAATGAGATTATCGCCGCGCCGGGGCAGAGCGTACAGCTCACGGCGTCCGGCACGCTGGATAACATGCCGGTGCTCTCAACGCCCCAGAGCTTTTTATGGTCGGTCGAGGAGGATGTGGGCACGATCACGCCGGACGGCATATTTACCGCCTCTCTGGAATTGGGCAGGACCGGGCGCGTTGTGGTTACCGGCGGCGGTCTGACGGCCGTACTGCCCATATCGGTCGGCGCGGAACCGCTTGTTATCGAGGATTTTGAAAAGGGACTGGGGGTCCTGTCGGCCGGAACGGGCGGTCTGACGGCCAGGATCGTCACCGACATCAATCTTGTGGAGCGGGGGACCGCTTCGGCCGCGCTGTCCTATACTTTCACGCAGACAGCGCCGTTCGCCCAGACGATCAGCGTGGCCGGCAAGACGCCGGGGTATCCGTCCAGGCTCTATCTTCTGGTGACCGGCGACAATTCGGGGCATGAGCTGTTCGCGTCGGTGACTTCGGTCAGCGGGTCGGTGGCGAATGTTTCTCTGGGTAAGCTGGATTTCACCGGCGAGAGGTATCTCTCGGCGGAATTGCCGTCTAAAACGGCGTCCGTATCCGGCCTTACGCTTATTCCCAGCAGGAACGGGGCGCTGAAAGGGACTGTCTATCTGCACCAGATCGTTGTCGCGTGGGCGGACAATCTCCCCGGCGCGCCGCCTTATGTGGAGATTTCCGTACCGCGCGAGGACGGAGACGAACTGCTCTACACAGTGACCGCCACCGACTGGAACGGGACGCTGCCGAAAGACGTTACCATCAAATGGGACGGCAATCCTTTACCGTCCCCCGTCTGGGACATCCATACCGGACGCGCGGAGGTGCGCGTGCCGCTGCCTGAGGACGGCCTGCACATCCTGACGGCCGACGCGGTGGATGCCCTTGGGCGGCGTGCCCGGAGGGTCAGCGCGGACTTTCTCGGCAGGCGGGATTCGGCGGACGTCATATGGGACATCGGCGGCAAATGGTACACCGGTTACGTGGACTTTCTGGACGACCGGGGCGTCATTGACGTAAGCGAGGTTTTCGGCTTGCGGTATTATGACGCCGAGCGCTCCGTCACCCGCCTTGAGGTCATGCGGATGCTTTACCGCGTCCTGAAACTGGACGCGATGGAGTCCGTTTTTCTCCCGTTCGACGACATTGCCTCTCTCAGCGCGGAGGACGCCGCCGCTGTCAGGGCCGTCTACGGCGAGAGGATCGTCAGCGGTAAGACGCGGGCGGACGGCACGCTCTATCTGGATCCCGACGGACTGATGACGCGCGCCGAGCTGTTCACGGTCCTGAACAAAACCATTTCGCGCGGCTATGAGCGTTCCGCTCTTTCCGCCTTTGCCGACGCCGGCGCCGTCCCGTCCTTCGCGCTGCGGGCAACCCAGACGCTGGTTGGAATAGGGGTCGTCAGCGGCGCCGACGGAAGGATCAATCCCAACGACCCCATCAAACGCTCGGAGGTTTGCAGCCTGTTCTGCCGCTTCTTCTATTGAGGCGCGGCGCCTGCGTGGTACATTCGTCGGTTTTAGCGGAGGCTGATAAAAACACACCCGGCCGCCGGGTGCGTTTTTTGCGGGCCCCGGATGATATTGCGAAAAAGGCTTGACAGGCAAAAAAATTTGTGATATATTGCGTTTTGCGTTCCATAGACAGCGGGTTCCGGGATGACCGGGCAAGTCCCGCCGAGGAACAAAACCATATTTGCGGGTTTTGTTTCCGTGTCTTTTGGATACGGAGATTTTTTATGGGGCAGCTTATTTCCGGGAGGTGAAACATTTGCCAAACGCCAAGGTATTGGAACGAAAGAAAGCTGTGGTCGTCGAACTGGCCGGGGCGATGAAAAACGCCGCGACAGGTGTGCTCGTCGACTACAAAGGCATTTCCGTCGAAGCCGACACAAAGCTGCGCGTTGAGCTGCGCAAGGCGGGCGTCACCTACAAGGTCGTCAAGAACACCCTGATGCGCCGCGCCGTTCAGGGCATCGGACTGGAAGCGCTCGGACCCGTCCTCAACGGCACGACGGCTCTCGCCGTGTCCGGCGACGCGGTGGCCCCCGCGAAGATACTGTGCGAATACGCCAAAAAATCGGGCGACAAGTTCAAAATCAAAGCCGGTTTTGTCGAGGGGCGCGTCATCAATGTCGCCGAGGTTCAGACGCTGGCCGAACTGCCGCCGCGCGAACAGCTCATCGCCCGCGCGCTGGGAGGCCTCAACGCTCCGATTTCCGGCCTTGTCAGCGTCCTCAACGGCAATCTGCGCGGCCTGGCCGTCGCGCTCAACGCGATCGCGGAGAAAAAATCCGCGTAAGGCGGCGCTTTCCCAAAACATATTATAAGGAGGAAAACCCACTATGCCCAGCGATAAAGTCACCAAAATGATCGACGAAGTCAAAGCCCTGACCGTTCTCGAGCTCTCCGAGCTTGTCAAAGCCCTCGAGGAGGAGTTCGGCGTTTCCGCTTCCGCCCCCGCTATGATGATGGCCGCCGCCCCGGCCGCCGCCGCTTCCGCCGCCCCCGCCGAGGAGCAGACCGAGTTCACCGTGATCCTGAACGGCGCCGGCGCCAACAAAATCGGCGTCATTAAAGTCGTCCGCGAGATCACATCGCTCGGACTTAAGGAGGCCAAAGAACTGGTCGACGGCGCGCCGAAGCCCGTCAAGGAAAATATTCAAAAAGACGAGGCCGACGCCATCGCCGCGAAACTCAAAGAGGCCGGCGCGGAAGTCGAAGTCAAGTAAACGCGTATACCGCAAGACCGGGACGCCGTCAGGCGTCCCGGTCATTTTTCCCTTCCCGCAGTTTTTGAAAAAACCCCGTCAGCAGTTCCGACGATTCTTCCGCCAGCACCCCGCCGGTGACTAAAGGCTTATGGTTGAACGGGTGAGCAAACAGGTCAATCACGCTGCCGCAGGCCCCCGCTTTCGGGTCGGACGCGCCGTAAATCAGCTCGCCGACACGCGCGTTGATCACAGCGCCCGCGCACATCGGGCACGGTTCCAGCGTCACATACATCGCGCAGTCCGGCAACCGCCAAAACCCCACCGCTTTGCAAGCCTCGGCGACGGCGGTCAGTTCGGCGTGCGCGAGGGCGTTCTGCTCTCTCTCGCGTGAGTTATATCCGCGCCCGACCACAACGCCGTCCCGGACAATGACGCAGCCGACCGGGACTTCGCCCTCCCCGCCGGCCCGGCGCGCCAGCGCCAGAGCCTGCCGCATAAAAGCTATTTCCACAGCGCGTCGCAGACCGTCTCGGGGAAGTAATAATGGCTGCCGTCCGAGTAATAGACGGTAAAATACCGCACCCGCGCCCTGTCGATAGCCGTGCTGTTCCAAACGGAGAGATAGCTGAAGCCCATCTCCTCGCCCGGCCGGATGAGAGTGGTGATTCGGATATAACCGTCCGCCGTTCCCCTTTTGCCGTCCTTTATAGGCTTGCCGCCGCTGTCCAGCGCCGTGAGCGCCATTTTAATTTCCTCTATCATCTTGTCAGCGGCGCAGTTTTTGACTGTCAGCATCAAAGCGCAGTCGCCCGAGAAAGAGGGAGCGCCGACCGTGACGCTTGTAAAGTCGATCATCTCCGCGCGCGCCCGGCGGATCAATTCGTCGTTATACAGTTTCTGCTCATCGATGTCGGTGATGGTAAACGGGTCGTCGGGGTCAAGGCCGCACAGTATATTGAGGCGGCGCTCCAGCATTCTGGCGTTTTCCTCGTCGGTCGGATAGGCCGTTTTGAATTGATGGATCGAGGCGGAGAAGGTGGCAAGTTTTGCTTCCCATTCGCCCTCTTCGTATTCGTCCTCCCGTCCGTTCATTTCGGTATATTCCGTATCCAGCTTGGCCAGCATGGCCCGTTTGTTGACATTGCGTAAAATCGGGATGACGACGCTGACAATGATCACTACAAAGGCGACCGACAAAAGAGACATGATCGTCGAACGGCTGCTCTTTTTGCGGGGCGGCTTGGCGTTCGGGTCTCTGGGTGTGATATACGTGTCGAGGTGAATGCCGCAAAACGGGCAGGTCTTTCTTTGGCCGACCGGCAGTTCCCTGCCGCACCGCTTGCATTGCACCGCCATCACCTTCCGTCCTTGATATTTGGCCGGCGGAGCCTGTGTGCCGCAGACCTTTCCCTTGCATTGCACGGTCAATTCCCCTTGATTATACTATAGTTTCGCAAAACGGTCAAGAACGCTTCCTCCGCCACAGGTAAAGCCCTATCCCGCACAGACCGGTCACGCCCAAAACGCCCGCCGTTATCCCAATCCAATAGTTGCCGCCCTCTTTATCGTTCGCCCCGCCGCCGGACGGTGCCGGCGATTCAGATGGTGCCGGTGTCTCGGTGGAAGGTTCCGGGAAAGGCGTCTCCTCCGGCGGGCTTGGCGGCGGGGCGGAGCCCGGGGCCAGCACAAGGTGGCTGACCGACATTTTCGGCACGGTGACGGCCAGCAGGCCGTCCGAAAAAACCTCTTCAGGGGTTTCCTCGCGGATGGCAGGCCCCTCGCCGTCGAGGACAAACCGCCGCTCCACCCACCAGTCGCCTCCTATTGTCAGGTTGAACTGCACAGGGTTGTCAACATCCTTGCCGATCAGCATCAGGTGCATCTTCCCGTCCGCGTCCTCCGAGACGTAGACGCCGCCCCATTCGGGGCTGTCGGCGGAAACGGGCAGCAGCGCGCCGCCGAACGCCAGCCCTTCGCCGTCACAGTTTGTAAACATATTGACGGCGGAATCCGCGAAATCCCGGTTGCCGGTGAGCGGCCAGAGGGTGGCGAGGTAGACGCCGTGTTCCGCGAAGACACCCAGCGCGTCGGCAATGGCGACGCCGCCGGAGATATGGTTTTCCGCGCCGAAGCTGTACTCGGTGAACGCCAGCTTGGTGCCGGGGTAAAACTCGTCAATCGACGCCTGCACGCGCGGGAGGAGGGGCAGGAAGCGGGAAAACCACTGGCCGATCCAGCTGTTTTCCGTGTAGCTTGCGTCCCAGAGCGAGCGGACCGACTGCACCCGGGTATGCGCCGAGTCGTCGTCCGTCTGGTTGCCGAAACTGACCCGCTGATTCTGCCCGTTCTGCGCCTCGGAGTAATAGTGCAGGTCAAGGACGTCGAGCAGGCGGCGGCCTTCCTCCGCCTCCGTCTGCCGCATTTTGTCAAGATAGCAGTCGATAAACCAGGTATATAGGGAGCTGTATGTGTCATTCCAGTCTTCCGCGTTTTGCAGCGTCATATACGCGTTAAATCCATACAGAACCGGGCCGTAAACTTCCGCGCCGGGGTCGAATTCTTTTACGACGGACGCAAGCGACACCGTCCTTTTAAGCAGTTCGTCCACCGTCAGCTGCTCGGGATGGATGCGGGGATGGGTCGAGTTCCACAGCGCCGGCTCGTTGTCAAGGCAATACCCCTTGATCCCCGTCGCGGAGGATGAATCGCCCAGCGTTTGAACGAGGAAGTTGAGCAGTTCGTCGGAATACACCGTATCGGCGTCCGTATCGGGCGTCATGGTAAACTCCTCGCCGGGTTTGCGGTCTACCGCCTTTGCCCAGCGTTCGGAAGGAGCCGTTTCCTCGGCGGTGACTGTCTGCATCCCGTCGCGGGCCACATAGCCCGCCATCGGCAGGGTGACGACAGAATACGCGCCCGCGTCCGCGGCCTTGAGCGCGAAGTCGGTGACGACCACGCCGGGCGTATTGGGCAGATTGCCCAGCAGGTAACTGTCGGAAAAGTGCTGCCAGTCGCTGCCCGCGCTGGAGTAGTTATTATGCCAGTTGTAACCGGTGAGGCGGTTGCCCCCCTGTCGGGCGGACTTCTGCGTCATCTGCGGGTCGACGCCGTTGATACCGTAAATATACGGCGAGATGGGCTTCCGCTCCCCGCTGAGGTCAACGGAAGCATTGACGGCGGGCGGGGCAAGCGCGCTGACCATACGGGCCGAACCTCCCGCCAGAACAACGGCGGCTATAAAGCAGGCCGCGATCCTTCTTTTTCTCATAATACCCACCCCTCACAGCGACATCGCGGGCGCGTACCGGATACGCATTTGCGGCGGCGCTTTCACGGGTGTGTAATAATTTTCCTCCCAGCCTTCGCCCTGCGCGGGGTCGTTGACCCCATCCGGCGGCGGCGCGAACATCCGCAGGGTCAGTTCCGTTTCGGCGGACAGGCGCTTTTTATAAAACACCGGCATCAGGTCGACGGTTTGAACGCCGGGCCGCTTATAGAACCACTTCCCGTTGAGTTCCAGCATCAGGTTGAGGTTTATATCCTCCTCACCAAACGCCGCCTCGCAGAAAACGGGGTCTTTCTTAAACGTCACCGGAAACGCCAGCCCGTCCGCGTCCTCGCTGCCGCCCCAGCGCAGCTTTGCCGGAAACGAGGCCGCCCCGCCCCTCTCCATCGCGGGCAGATACGGCGCCATGTTCAGCACGTCCCGGTACATACCAAGAGCCGGCTGCGCGACGCCGACGCCGGGGTTGTTGGGGTCTTCCGTTTCCAGTCCCAAACGCCCGCGGTCCCGGAACTGATAGAAGGTGACGCCGGTGACGCAGGGCGCTTCGTTCGGCAGGCGGTAGTAAAATTCCATAAGCTGTTCCGCCTGCTCATAGGGGCCGGTGACGTCGCCGTCGGCGTTGAACTCGCTGATGACAAACGGGCGGGAGCGCCGGTCCGACCGCGCCATGAAGCGTTCGTACTCGTAGTTGAATCCCTTCAGAGTTCCGCCATTGCCGGTGCGCTTATGTGTGGAGCCGCCCGGTTCGGCGATGTCAAACGGCCAGCCCCAGTGCAGCGCGACATAGGTATCGGTGGACCACATATCCGCAGCCGCGATGGCTTCGGCAAACTCATCCTCATAGGGCATTTTGCCGTCTTTACCGGGTTTGTCCTCGCCGACGCAGAGGATGGTGCGGATATGCGGCGCGCGCTTTTTTATGATGTTGTGGAAGCGCACGTAAAAATCCGCGACCTGCTGATATGTATAGCGTTTGTTGAAGGCAAACCAGTTGCCGGTGGCCTCGTGGTTGATCCGCAGCATCAGCCGTCCGAATGGGCGCAGGTCTTCGGCGATCTTTTCAAGCTGTTCGTCCGACACGGCGCAGTCCACTGTCAGCGTCAGAATAACGTCCTGCCCGTGGCGGCGCACGTCGCGCATCTGCGCGAACGGTTCGCCCGACGTATCGCCTTCCAGGCCGCCCCGGTAAGGGAAGTAGTCGTCGTAGGCGTAGTCCCACGCGAAGCCGGCCTTACCGCCGTCCGGCAGGGGCAATGTGCTGGCGCGCGCGGGCCATCCGCCGTCCAGCGGGTAATAGCAGTACATCAGGTTGACGGCGCGGTGCGGCCGCCCCAGGGTTTGCAGGAGATAGTCCTGATCGACGTATTCCCCGCGCTCGCTGCCGTCGCTGAGGTCAAGGGCGACTTGAGCCGGTCCCATGTGAAGATGAAATGCCTGCATGGCTGCCTCTCCTCCCTATCCGGTTTCTTCTGTGCCGAGCATAGCACAGGATGTACGCGATGTCAAGGGATTGCCGTTTGGAAAACCATCTGCCCGGCTATAGGTAAAACTCGCTCTTCGCGCTCCGCAGGAACAACCCAGCCAGCGCCTCCCGGGGGTCCCGGCCGTGCGTAAAAACATCGTTGACGGCGGCGCAGATGGGCAGATCCACGCCGGTTTCCCCCGACAGGCGCATCAGCGAACGGGCGGTGGCGACGCCCTCGGCCAGTTCTTCGTACGGCTCGCCGGTGATGCGGCATTCGCCGCAGCGGCGGTTGTGCGAATACGGGGAGAAAAGCGTGGCCTGATAATCTCCCAAATGGCAGATGCCGTAAATCGTGATTTCGTGTCCGCCCAGCTTCGCGGCGAGACGCGAGATTTCCCGCGCGCCCCGCGCCATCAATACGCCTTTGAGGCTGGTCAGCCCCAGCCCGTCCAGCATCCCGGCGGCTAGACCGACGACGTTCTTCGACGCCGCGCCGATCTCGGTGCCGATCAGATCCTCGCCGTAGTAGAACCGTATCAGGCTGCCGCTCAGTGTGTCGGCCAGTTCCCGCGCCAGCGCGGGATCGGCGGAGTCAATGACCATGCAGTTCGGGACGCCGCCCACAAAGTCCTGCGGGTGTCCCGGCCCGACCCATACGGCGACCGGAATATCTCCCAGGCATTGTGCCGCCACTTGGCTCAGCCGCAGCCCCGTGCTGTCCTCCAGCCCTTTCATGCACAGCACCAGCGGGCCGCGCGGCCCGCGCGGCAGCGAGGACAGCAGCGCCCGGAGCTGCTGCGCGCCGACGGCGGCCAGTACGGCGTCGCCGAACGCCAGCGCCGTTTCGATGTCGTCGGTCATCTTCACGCTCTCCGGCAGCGTGACATAGGCGTTGGAACGCGTCTCCCGCAGCGCCGCCAGAGAGCGGGAGCCGGGACGGCCCCACAGCAGCGCGCCGTGCCCCGTTGCCGCCGCGTACCACGCGAGGAAGGACGCCCAGCGCCCGCTGCCAAGGATGGTAATATTCATTTTCCTGCCTCCGATACCTGTTTCCCATTCTTCGGAAAGGGGGCGTCATTGAAAAAACATGAAAAAATGGATTGACTTACCCCAAAAGCGGTTATATACTATATATCATGAGGTTTTGTGCCTGTAGAATCCCATTTTTGGATATTTTTGGGGTCATGCGGAATGGATTTTGAGTACGACCGGACAAAAAGCGCGTCCATAGCGCGCGACATAGAACTCCCGCTTGATTTGACGGGCGGCGGCGCGCGTTTTGTACCGACGAGCGACCGGTACGCCCGCGTCCTCCGCCTTGCCCGGGAGCGCAACCCTGCCAATGTCCTGCCGGACAAGCTGTGCCGGGTGGGGATGGGACTGTTTATGACGCTGGCCGCCGCGGACCTCGCGGTGTGGGGGGCTTTGTTTGCCAACGCCACGCTCCTTCTCGCCTCCTGGGCCGTCATTTCGCTTCTGATCATTCTGCCGGTGCTGCTGACGGCCTATATCCGGCAGGCGCTCGGCCTCGCGTCAAAGCTGCACAAGTTTCACAGCCCCGCGCTGATTTTGGCCCCCGACAGGGTCATCCTGGAAATGAAACGCCACATGCTCTTCCGCGGAAAACACTCCCCCACGGTCCGCCGGGAGTTTCTTTATGACCGTGTAGACCGCCTGGAATACGACCGCTCCTCCAAAACCCTCCGTCTCTCCTCCGCCGGGGCGCAGGCCCCGTCGCTGGAAGTCGTCATGTTCTATGAAAATTCCGACGCCATCATCCGCGAGATCGAGGAACGCAGCGGCGTGTTCGTCCATCCCGCCATGCGCGGCGACGACTACGCCGATCTGCGCGACCTGCCGGGACTCAGGCGCGAACGCAGCCTGTTGCGGCCTATGAGCGTCGGGGCGCTGGTCTTTTGCCTCGCTTCGCTGCTGACGGTACTCGCCATCCGCTCCCACAACCAAAACAACCCGTACCTGCCGTACCCGAGGACGCAGGAGGCGTTCCTCGTCGGGCGCTTCGGCGTCGGAGACACCGTTACGCTTGACGGCTGCGACATCACCCTGAACGGCGTCACGCGCGCCGGGAGCGACGCCCGCGGCGTCTGTTACCAGTTTCTTGTCACGGTGCGCAACGGCAACGCGTCGCCCATCCGTATGCGCTCCGGCGAGGCGTATAAAGACAGCCCCGGCAATATCCTGTTCACCGCCGTCACGGAGGGGAGCAAAACCGTGCCGCTGGAGACCTCCGGCCCGCCTCCGGGCTATGTCGGCGTGAACCTGCCCTGTCCTTCGCGCCTTCCCTCCGGCAAAAATGTCGGCCTCACATTCTTCATCTGGGTCCCCGACGGCGCGGAGCGCGTGGAAATGACGGTCAACAGCGATTACTGGCCGCCCGCCGACATTCTGCGCGACGTGACCTATACCGGGGGAATCACGGAAATAGGGAACCGCCCGGTCAAAAACAACGAAGTGTGTTTTTCACTGAGCCGTCCGGCGCTGGATCATTAGCGGCGCGCGGCGGTCCAGGCTTTCCCTGCGGACAGTATACCATATTTTTTCTTTGGAGGCAAGCGGCGCCGGGCATCCGTGCCCGGCCGTTTTACTTTTTTGTATTGTAACCGTCCGCCGCCTGTGATAAAATGAACCGGTACAAGGAGGGGACGCCTTATGACCAATATGCCGCCGGTGAAACCGGGAATCGTTGCCGTCAGCCGTGATTGCTTCCCGATGGCTTTGAGCCGAAAGCGCCGCGAGGCCGCCGTCCGCGCCGCCGCCGCGCGCGGGATCAGGCTTTACGAGGCGCGGACGATCGTGGAAAGTGAAAGCGACGCCGCGGCCGCCCTCAAAGAGCTGCGGGAAAACGGCGTCAACGCGCTGGTGCTGTTCCTGGGCAATTTTGGCCCCGAAGGCCCGGAGACGTATCTCGTACAGGAGTTTGACGGCCCTGTGCTGATTGTTGCCGCTGCCGAGGAGACCGTGGATATAGGCGGGCGCGGCGACGCGTTCTGCGGTCTGCTCAACTGCTCCTATAACCTTGACCTGCGCGGCGTGAAAAACGCCGTGATCCCCGAACGCCCGGTCGGAACGGCGGAGGAGATTGCGGAGAGCATTGAGAAATTCCTGCCTGTGGCGCGCGCGCTGACCGGCGTCAAAAAACTCAAGATATTCGGGTTCGGGCCGCGCCCCTATGACTTTCTGGCCTGCAACGCGCCGATAAAGCCTCTGTATGGCCTCGGCGTCACCGTGATGGAAAACTCCGAGCTGGATCTGTACGCGGCCTATAAAAAGCATGACGGCGACAGCCGTATCGAAACGGTGGCGCAGGACATGGCGCGGGAACTGGGCGGTTCCAACGCGCAGTTGGGCATCCTTTCGCGCCTCGCGCAGTATGAGCTGACGCTGCTGGACTTTATGGAGCAGAACCTCGGCTATTGCGAGTTCGGCGTCTTTGCCAACAAATGCTGGCCCGCCTTCCAGACGGAGTTTAAGTTTGTGCCGTGCTACGTCAACGCCCGCCTGGCCGCCCGCGGCATCCCCGTGGCCTGTGAGACCGATATTTACGGCGCCTTGAGCGAGTATATTATCACACTCGTCACCGATAAGCCCGCCACGCTGCTCGACGTCAACAACACCGTGCCGCCCGCCATGCTCAAGGGGGAAAGGCTTGGCCCGTACGTCCCGTCCGACCTGTTCATGGGGTTCCACTGCGGCAATACGGCGGCGTGTTATCTGCGGAAGCCCGAAATGCGCTACCAGCAGATCATGAAGCGCTCGCTGGAACCGGACGGCGAGCCCGACATCACGCGCGGCACGCTGGAGGGCGATCTGATCCCCGGCCCCGTGACACTCTTTCGTTTGCAGGCAAACGCAGACGGAAAGCTCAAAAGCTATATCGCGCAAGGCGAGGTTTTGGAGATGGAGGCACGCTCGTTCGGCGCGATCGGCGTCATCGCCGTGCCGGAACTGGCGCGGTTTTACCGCCATGTGCTGATCGAGGGGCGCTTTCCGCATCACGCGGGCGTCGCGTTTTCCCACGCCGGGGAGGCGCTGTTTGAAACCGTCAAGGCGCTGGGCATTGCCGACGTCGCGTTCAACCGGCCCAAAGGAATGCTCTATCCCTCTGAAAATCCCTTTGCGTAACAGGTTTTACTTATAAACGGAGCGAAAGGAAGAAGGGTATGCTAAACGATCTCAAACGTCAGGTATGCAAAGCCAACAAAGAACTGGAGGCCGCGGGCGTCGTCCGGTTCACGTGGGGCAACGTGAGCGGGTTCGACCCCTCCATGGGGCTTTTTGTCATAAAGCCCAGCGGCGTGCCGTACGCTGAATTGCAGCCGGAACTGATGGTGGTGATGAGCATGGAGGGGCAGAAGGTCGAAGGGCGGCTCAATCCCTCCGTGGACAGCGATATTCACCGCGCCATCTACATGGCTTGGCCGTTCACCGTCTCCGCCGTCGCCCACACACATTCCACCTACGCCGTGGCGTTCGCGCAGGCGGGCCTGCCTATTCCCCCGATGGGCACGACCCACGCAGACTATTACGGCGGGCCGATCCCGGTCACCCGCCTGATGCGCCCGGACGAGATGGACGCCCAGTACGCCCAGCACACCGGAAATCTCGTCGTGGAAACGGCCCAGCAGCCGGAACGCGTCCCGGCGGTACTGCTCAACCGGCACGGCCCTTTCGTTTGGGGCAAGACGCCGATGGACGCCGTTCAAAACGCGGTCGTATTGGAGGAGATCGCAAAATCCTCCTATTTCACAAAAATGCTCAACCCTCAGTACGACGGCATGGACGACGCCCTGCTGAACTGCCATTTCGAGCGGCGGCGTACGGTATACGGGCAGCAGCAATAGGAAACCGCAGAACAGCGAAGGACCCGCCCCCAACGTAAGGGGGACGGGTCCTTTTTTTTGCCGCTATGCCAGCGGAAGCGTCAGCGTGACCTTGAACAGATCGCCGTCGGAGGCGATCGCGCACGTCCCCTTTTGCAGCTCCGCAAGGCTTCTGACGATCGCCAGTCCCAGCCCGCTGCCCTCGGTGGAGCGGGCCTCGTCGCCGCGGGTGAAGCGCTCCGCGAGCCTTTCCGCGTTTCCGGTCAGGGGTTCGGCGGAGATGTTGCGCAGGGTTATCACGGCGCGGCCATTTTCCCCGGCTTTGTCGATATACACCCGCGTGCCCGGCATAGCGTATTTTTCAATATTGCGAAGCAGATTCTCGAATATGCGGCACAGCAGCCGCCCGTCGGCCATGGCCAGCTCGCATGTGCCGGAGACGCGCACGTCAAGCCGAGCCGTTTCCAGCCGGTCACCGAATTCGCCCAGGGTCTGCTCGATGAGCTGGTTTATATCCAGCGGCGCGAGCTCGGCGCGGGTCTCGCCGGACGAGGCTTTGGACGCCTCAAAAAGGTCTTCGGTCAGCGTTTGCAGCCGCCGCGCCTTGCTTTGGATGACGTCGAGGTATCCGGGCGCGCCCGGCGACGTAAGCCCCTCGCTTTGCAGCAGCCCGGCGTAGGTAATGACCGAGGTCAGCGGCGTGCGCAGGTCGTGGGAGACGTTGGTAATCAGCTCCGCCTTGAAGCGCTGGCTGACCAGCTCTTTCTCCACCGCGGCCTTGAGGCCGTCGGTGGCGGCGTTGACGTTCTTCGCCATCTCAAGCAGAAGGCCCTTCCCGTCCTCCGGCACGGGGGTGTCATAGTCGCCCCGGGCAAGCCGCCCGATCCCCTTGCCCACATCCGCCAGACAGGACATTTTGCGGGCAAAATAGAATGTCACAAGTACGGCAAGCATCGGAAGAAATAAAAGCAGCCACCCGGGTGTGTGAACAAACCCCGCCACAAGAAGGAGGACAATAACCCCGTAAACCACCGAGCATACCCCGATCTGCCATACCAGCGGCAAACCGTTAACGGCGGCGCGGCAAAGGCGCAGGGCGGCGCGGCAAAGACGGCGTACCGGGCGGAACAGGAAGGCAAGCAGCGTGTAAATCAGGGTGTGTTTGAGGAAGGAGCGGGTTTTGAGCCGTTTGGCCGCCGACAGCAGCCACCACAGCGCGAGCGCGGCGAACGGGGCGGTCAGTATACAGCAATAGGCGATAAACCGTCCGACAGTCTCCCTGATATTGTAAAGGGAAAACAGCATATCCAGCTCAAAGAACGCAAGCGCGGCATAGAGAACGGTTAGCCCGAGCAGGACATCCAGCCACGGTTTGTCCCAGAAGGGAGACAGCCGCGCCTTTCCCAAAAGCGGGCCGGAAACCCTCCCCGGCTCATCCTCCGCCATAAACACCAGCCGCAGCTCGAAACCGCGCCCGCAGACGAGCAGCAGATGCAGCAGGCAGGCCAGCGCGCCCAGCCCCAGCAGCAGCAGGGCGGCGGCGTACCGCCAAAAGACGCCGGTATTGCGCGCGTATTCCGTCTTTAGCTGCAAGTAAAATTCGTCGGTCATACAGAAGCGGAACTCATACTGCTGCGCATAGTACGCGTCGTAGTCGAAGGATCCATATCCGGCGTCATCCGGCAAATTATCAGCCGTGTCCATACCGGGCGGATAGGGCGGAGGGTCGTCAAGCCCCGGGAACGCAAAGACAGGCGGTAGAGAAGGTTCGGGGACATACGGTATAGGGAAAGTGGACCACCGGCGGTTATTTATCAGGTTGTCCGAGGCCGTGCCGGTAATACCTTCCTGCAGGTACCATAAGGATCTCTGCCTATACTCCCGTGCCGGCATATCGCTGTTGGACAGGGTAATGTACGGCGTGCGGACATAATAGCGGACCCCTTTTAAGTTTATGTCCGATATATAGGGAAGAAAATTCCTGTACTCCGCCCTGGCGTACTCCGCGTCATACGCGTGCCAGCCTGCCGCGGACAAAACCGTACTGAGCGGTGACCGGACTTCCCAAAATAAAAAATCGCTGCTCTCAAACGGCCTGCCCGCCAGGTAATCTTCAAAGTTGCCACCCTCCCATTTGTACGCAAAGACACCCGCCGTTCCCACAAGCGCCGTCACAAACGCCACGAACAGGATAAATGACGCGGCCTTGACCGCCGTATGGCGGCTATAATTTCTCAATTTTGTAGCCAATGCCCCACACCACCTTTAAGTATTTTGGATTTTTCGGATCGATCTCGATCTTCTCGCGTATCCGCCGGATATGGACCGCCACGGTGTTTTCCGGTGAAAACGCGGGTTCGTCCCATACGTTTTCGTAAATCTGCGCGATCGAAAACACCCGCCCCGCGTTTTTGAGCAGAAAGGACAAAATCCCGAACTCGACCGGGGTCAGCCGCACCTCCTCGCCGTCCACCGCCGCCGTCTTGCTCATCTCGTCCAGCTCCAGTTCCCCGCTCCTGTATACCTCCGGGGCGGTGTTCTGCGCGCCCAGCTGCGTATAACGCCGCAGCAGGCTTTTGACGCGGGCGATCAGCTCCAGCGGGTTGAACGGCTTTGTCAGGTAGTCGTCGGCGCCCATGTTCAGCCCGATGACCTTGTCGGTGTCCTCGCTCCTGGCCGACAGCATCAGGATGGGGACGTTGCTGCTTTGGGAGCGGGCGCCGGGACTGCCCTCCTCGCCGCCGCGGATACGCATGGTGGCCCTTAATCCGTCGAAACCCGGCATCATCACGTCCATAATGATGAGCTGTACGTCATGTTCCCGCGCCGCCGCCACCGCTTCCGGCCCGGTGTGCGCCAGCACGGCGTCATATCCCTCGTGGCGGAGGTAGATGGCGATGGCTTCGGCGATTTCGCGGTCGTCGTCACATACGAGAATGGTCATCGGGAGGTCTCCTTTCCGCGCCGGCGCGCGCCCGGCGTGTGTGATAGGAATAGTGTAACAGGGAGTTCTTACAAACAAGTTGACATAAACCTTACGGTTTTCTTACGAAAACACCCCGCTTTCAGCGGGGTGTCACCTTCTGCGGATATTACATTGTATCGTCGTTCTCCACCCAATCCCGGACATTGACCACGGTAAACTTTTCCGGCGTGTTGCGGATGATGACCCGGGCGATGCCCGCGTTGATGATCAGGCGGCGGCACATGGGGCAGGAGGAGGTGTCGCCCATCAGTCCGCCGTCAGCGTCGTGACAGACCAGATACAGGGTCGAGCCGAGCATCTGTTCCCTCGGAGCCGCGATGATGGCGTTGGCTTCGGCGTGGACGCTGCGGCACAGCTCATACCGTTCCCCGTGCGGCACGTCGTGTTTCTTGCGGGTGCACTCCCCGATGTCGGTGCAGTTCTGCCGCCCCCTCGGCGCGCCGTTGTAACCGGTGGAGACAATGACGTCGTGCTTGACGATGATGGCCCCGTAACGAAGACGCAGGCATGTCCCGCGTTCCAGCACCGTCTCGGCGATGTCGAGATAATAATTCTCCTTGTCCACGCGTTCCATCAGAACTGCCCCCTTTTGTTATTCTTCCGTGAGCGGTTCCGGCCGCCTGCGGATAAACAGCTGCGGTATCCCGATCTGCGCGATGACGCCGCCCGCCGCGATCATGGCCCATCCCGCTTCGCCCCGCGCGGCGAGGTCCTGCCAGAGCAGGCCGGGCGTGAGAAAGTAATGAGCCGCGTCGCCGAAAATCGTGCCCGCGCCCTTGATATACTCCATCAGTTCCGTCTCCGCCATCACGGCGGTGCCGACCGGCCACGCGCCGAAAATGCCCGACAGCACGCCGGTCAGCACGCAAACATGCACATAGGCGCCCAGCGCCGAAACAACGGCGGTGGCAACGCGGGCGGAGGGCACTCCCATGCGGGTCCTCATAAAGAGCAGCTTATAGAGCAGGGCGCAGACGAGCGGGGTGAACAGCACGGCGGACGCCAGGTTCAGATATGGAATGTAAAAGAAAAATCCCGCGACGGCAAAGAGCGCCGGCACCGCGGCGGACACGACGGTTCCGGTCAGCCGGAAGAAGCTCATCCCGGAGCGCTCCCGGTGCTTGTCCTTTTGATTCATGGCGATTCCCCCAAAAGCGTGTTGCACACGACGCGGACGTGCATATCGCCCGTTTCTATGCTGCCGGTGACAAAGAGCGTGTGGCCGCCCAGGGCCAGGGAATAGCTGACATCGTTCGCGGTGGTATAGCCGGGAAGCTCGCCGCCGATCACAAAGCACAGCGCCTTGACCTCGGGCGGGGAGAGAAAGGGGGACAGCACAAACTGCGCCTTTGAAAGCGCGTCGCCAATGCCGCCGACAGGAACGCCGTACACGTTAAACGTCGCGCCGAGGTGACGGAGCCGTTCGTCCTCCAGCGTTATGCCGATCTCCACCGTGCCGTCCAGCACCCTGTATGCCAGATTGCCGCCGTCCGCGGCCGCCCCGTATTCCTCCGAAAGCAAAGTGGTCCTGATTTCGTCCGCGGCCTTGAGCCGGATCTTGCCGGGGTTGAGGATGTAATAGATCGTCTCGCGCTGCCACACGGCAAAAGCGCCCAGAATAACCAGCAGCGCCCCTGCCGCGCAGAGCAGGACGGTTCGTTTCCGATTCGGCCCGGTCCTTTTTGGCCGTTTATCCGGTAAAATGGAACGCCCCCCCTTTTGCCGGCAGGACGCGTAAAAAATTCCCGCCCGCAATCAATGTCTTCGTATCTTCCTCAAACGGCAGCGTCCCGATCAGCGCGGGTACGTCCTGCACCCCGGCGAGGCCGTCCGGAAGCGTTTCGCAGCCGTCAAAATCGCTGCCGAGCCCCACATGCTCCGCCCCCATCACGCTTACGGCGTGCCCGATATGGCGCGCCACGTCCTCCAGAGCCGCGCCGTCCCGTCCCGTCAGAAACGGGGGATAAAATGTAACGCCCAGCACACCGCCCGCCTGTGCCAGCGCTTTGAGTTGCCCGTCGGACAGGTTGCGCGGGTGCGGGCACAGCGCGGCGCAGCAGGCGTGGGTCACGACCGGGGGTTTGCGGGCAATCTCTAAAACATCCCAGAAAGTCCGCTCCGAAGCGTGGGAGAGATCGACAAGCACATCCGCGTTCTCCAGCGCCGCCACCGCCTCGCGCCCCAGCGGGGTCAGGCCCCCCCCGCCGCCCTTGCAGCCGCCCGCGAGACGGTTGTCGCCGTTCCACGTCAATCCGAAAAAAACGGGGCGGCGCGCCAGAAACGGGCCGAGGTCCGAAAGCGTCTCCACCGTATCGCCGCCCTCCACGGCGGGCAGCAGGGCGCAGTTGAGGCAGCCGGACACCGCCGAAAGGCGGTCGAGCTGCGAGAGCTGGTCTTTGCCGAACGCGGCCATGACCTGTATGCCGGGGCCGCGCGCGCGCAGCCGCTCAATATCGGCGTGCCCGCCGTTGCGCCACAGCGGGCGTCCGGTGGACAGGGTGTCGCAGTGGGCGTCAAAGATAAACATGGTTCACCTCATTATTGTACCATAAATCGCGGCTGTGTCAACCGCTATCCTCATTATATGCGGGACAGGCCCGGACAGAAACCGCCGCGCGCCTTTACCCCGCGCGGCAGAAGTTGTCAGGAGAGGTTTTTCCGGGCCGCCAAAAGAGTTTTTGAACCGCCGCCAAAATCTCCAAACATTTCTGCTACACTCTGAAACGCCGCCGTACGATACCGGAAGTGAGGATAAAGAACCGCCCGGGGGAGCGGGGAAAAGGATTTGCCGCTATTGACGCGGGGAAGGCCTTATGATATACTGCTTTTCGAGTGTTAATGATAAGGAGTGAGTCGCTTCATGCCAAACACCAAGACCGTTGTTCCCTTCTCCGCGGCGCCGGGGCAGCTTGAGAAGCTCGACGCCGTCATAGCGGGCTACAAGGGGAAACCCGGCGCGACAATGCCCGTATTGCAGGAGGCGCAGGAGATCTTCGGATACCTCCCCGAGGAGGTGCAGATCAAAATTGCCGAAGGGCTCGGCCTCAGCCTCAGCGAGGTATACGGCGTCGTGAGCTTCTATACGCAGTTTTCGGTCAATCCGAAAGGCAGGAAACAGGTGTCCGTCTGCATGGGTACGGCCTGCTATGTCAAGGGCGCGGGGGAGATACTGGAGCGTGTGGAGAAAAAAATCGGCTGCAAGGCCGGTTCGGTCACGGAGGACGGGCAGTTTTCCATCGACGCCACGCGCTGTATCGGCGCCTGCGGCCTCGCCCCGGTCATGATCGTAGACGGCGACGTTTACGGGCGCCTGTCGCCGGACCAGGTGGACGGGATTTTGGAGAAGTACATGAAAGGGTGATTTCCGTGAAAAGCATAGAAGACCTCAAAAAAATCCGGGAGGCGACGCTTGAGGCCGTTTGCCCGCGCGAAGGGAACGCCGTCCGCGTCGTCGTCGGTATGGCGACCTGCGGCATCGCCGCGGGAGCGCGCCCGGTGCTGGCGGCCTGCGAGGACGAGGTGGGGAAGCGCGGCCTGTCCAACGTCACGGTGACGCAGACGGGCTGTATCGGCGTCTGCCGCCTTGAGCCGATTGTCGAGGTGTATGTGCCGGGTGAGGAAAAGGTTACGTATGTGAAGATGACCGAAGAGAAAGCCCGCCGCGTCGTCGGCGAGCATATCGCCGGCCGCCGGATCGTCACCGAACTGACCATCGGCGCGGCGGAGTAGCGGGTCAGAGTGAAGTTTATTATAGAGCGGGGCGGACGCCCGCTCTCAAACGAAAATTGGGAGGCATGATCCATATGGAACCCGTAAAGCCGCATACCCATGATGAGACCGTAACGTCCCTCAACAACACCGACTTCTATAAACACCAGCTGCGCGTCGCCCTGCGGAACTGCGGCGTGATAAACCCGGAGAGCATAGACGAATACATAGCCTTTGACGGTTATTCGGCGCTGGCGCGCGCGCTGACGGAACAGACCCCCGCCGAGATCGTGGAGATCGTCCTTAAAAGCGGGCTGCGCGGGCGCGGCGGCGCGGGTTTTCCGACCGGGCGCAAGTGGCAGTTTGCCGCCGACGCGCAGAACGACGTCAAATATGTCGCCTGTAACGCCGACGAGGGCGACCCCGGCGCGTTCATGGACCGCTCGGTGCTGGAGGGCGATCCGCACAGCGTCATTGAGGCGATGGTCATCGCCGGATACGCCGTCGGGGCGCATCAGGGCTATATCTACGTACGCGCCGAATACCCCATCGCCGTCGAACGCCTGAACATTGCCATCCGGCAGGCGAAAGAATACGGCTTTTTGGGGGACAATATCTTCGGCACAGGCTTTGCGTTTGATCTGGAGATACGCCTTGGCGCGGGCGCCTTCGTCTGCGGCGAGGAGACGGCGCTGATCACCAGCATCGAGGGCAACCGCGGCGAGCCGCGCCCCCGCCCGCCGTTCCCGGCGGTCAAGGGACTGTTCGGCAAGCCCACCCTGCTCAATAACGTCGAGACATATGCCAATATCCCGTGGATCCTGCAAAACGGCTGGGAGAAATTTGCCGCCATCGGCACCGAAAAATCCAAGGGAACGAAGATCTTCGCCTTGGGCGGCAAAATCCGCAACACCGGCCTTGTCGAAGTCCCGATAGGCACGACGCTGCGCACCGTGGTCGAGGAAGTCGGCGGCGGCTGCCCCGGCGGCAAGAAGTTCAAAGCGGCGCAGACGGGCGGTCCTTCCGGCGGCTGTATCCCCGCCGCCCACATCGACATCCCCATCGACTATGAATCGCTGTCCTCCATCGGTTCGATGATGGGTTCCGGCGGCCTTATCATTATGGATGAGGACAACTGCATGGTGGACATCGCCCGCTATTTCCTTGACTTCACCGTGGACGAGTCCTGCGGCAAATGCACCCCCTGCCGTATCGGCACCAAGCGCCTCTGCCAGCTGCTTGACAAAATCACCGGCGGCAGCGGCACGATGGAAGACGTCGAACTGCTGGAGGAGCTTTGCGCGCATATCAGCAACAACAGCCTCTGCGCTCTCGGACAGACCGCGCCCAACCCCGTGCTGTCCACCCTGCGGTATTTCCGCGACGAGTACGAGGCGCATGTGATCGACAAAAAGTGCCCCGCCGGGGTCTGCAAGGGCCTGCTGCAATACGGCATCAACGATAAATGCACCGGCTGTACCGCCTGTGTCCGCGTCTGCCCCACCGGCGCCATCTCGGGCAAGGTCAAGGAAAAGCACGTCATTGACCCGGCAAAGTGTATCAAGTGCAACGCCTGCATGGAGAAGTGCAGATTCAACGCCATTGTGAAGGGGTAGTTAATATGGCTGATACTGTCAAACTGAAGATCAACGGAATGGATGTCGAGGCCCCGCAGGGCGCCACGATTCTGGAGGCCGCCCGTCAGATCGGCATTGAGATCCCCACTCTCTGCTATATGAAGGAAATCAACGCCATCGGGGCCTGCCGGATCTGCGTCGTCGAGGTCAAAGGGGCGCGGACGCTGGTGGCGTCCTGCGTATACCCGGTGGCCGAGGGGATGGAGGTGACCACCAACTCCGGGACGGTATATAAGGCGCGCCGCGCCACGCTGGAGCTGATCCTCTCCAACCACCGCAAAGACTGCCTGACCTGCCTGCGCAGCCAGAACTGCGAGCTGCAGAAGATCGCCAAGGACGCCGGGATACAGGAGGTCCGCTTCCATTCCGACAACCTGGAGCCGCAAATCGAGAACTCCACCTTGCATCTGGTCCGCGATAACTCGAAGTGTATCCTCTGCCGCCGCTGTGTGGCCGTCTGCAAACAAAATCAGTCGGTAGCCGTCATCGGCCCCAACGACCGCGGGTTTGACACCCATATCTCCTGCGCTTTCGACCGCAATCTGGACGAAGTGCCCTGCGTCTCCTGCGGGCAGTGCATCACCGTTTGCCCGACCGGCGCGCTGACAGAACGGGACGAAACGGAGAAAGTCTTCCTCGCCCTGGCGGACCCCGGAAAACACGTCGTCGTCGGCGCGGCTCCCAGTATCCGCGTGACGCTGGGCGAATGCTTCGATATGCCCGTCGGGTCCAATGTGGAGGGCAAGATGGTCGCCGCGCTGCGCCGTTTGGGCTTTGACAGGGTGTTTGACGTCAATATAGCCGCCGACCTCACCATTATGGAGGAGGCGCACGAGTTTATCTCGCGGGTGCAAAACGGCGGCGTCCTGCCGCTGATCACCTCCTGCTCGCCCGGCTGGATACGGTTCTGCGAACAGTATTATCCCGAATTTATCCCCAACCTGTCCTCCTGCAAGAGCCCCCAGCAGATGTTCGGCGCGATGGTCAAGACGTATTACGCGCAGAAAGAGGGCCTCAACCCCGAGGACGTCTTCGTCGTCACCATCATGCCCTGTACCGCCAAGAAATACGAAAACCACCGCGACGGCACCTCGGCGCTGGACGGCATCCCCGATGTGGACGTCGCCCTGACCACCCGGGAGCTGGCCCGTATGATCGCGCACTCCGGCATCATGTTCCGCGACCTGCCCGACGAGGAGCCGGACGAAGCCTTTTCCGAGAACACGGGCGCCGGCGTTATCTTCGGGGCGACCGGCGGCGTGATGGAGGCCGCCCTCCGGACGGCGGTGGAGAGCATAACCGGCAAAGAGCTGCCCGATGTGGAATTTACCGCCGTGCGCGGCACCGAGGGCATTAAGGAAGCCGCGTACGCCGTCGGCGATTTGAATGTGCGCACCGCCGTCTCGTCCGGCCTTGCCAATGCCCGGAAACTGCTGGAGGGGATCAAGAGCGGCGAAAGGCAATATGACTTCATCGAGATCATGGGATGCCCCGGCGGCTGCGTCAACGGGGGCGGACAGCCGGTACAGCCGCAGACGGTGCGGAACTTTACAGACCTTCGGGCCATCCGCGCCAAGTCTCTGTATGACATGGACAGGGAAAAGCCGCTGCGCAAAAGCCATGAGAATCCGCTGATCCAGAAAGTCTATGAGGATTTCCTCGGCGAGCCGGGAAGCCATAAAGCCCATGAGGTGCTGCACACGCGTTACCAGAAGAGGGAGAAATACCCGGGCGTGAAGGTTTAACGGCATAATGTTGGACCGCCCCTTTCGGGCGGTCCGTTTACCGTATGAAGGAGGGCGCTCCATGACTCCGCAGGAAATATATGACATCCTCCGCCGCGACGCCGTCGAGATTTACAATGAGGACGAGCTTCTGCGCCTGCTGCAATCCGGACGGCCGCTGACAGTCAAGCTGGGATGCGACCCGTCGCGCCCGGACCTGCACATCGGGCATTCGGTGCCCCTGCGCAAAATGCGGCTGTTTCAGGATGCGGGGCACCGCATCGTCTTTCTGATCGGCGACTTCACGGGCATGATCGGCGATCCCTCCGGGCGCAATAAGACGCGCGTCCCGCTCACCTTTGAACAGGTGCGTGAAAACGCGCGGTCGTATTTTGAACAGGTGGGAAAATTTCTGGATACCGAGAAAGCGTCTGTCGTCTACAACTCGGACTGGCTTGGCAAGCTGAATTTTGCAGACGTTTTGTCTCTCTGCGGCAAAACGACGCTGGCCCGCGTCATGGAGCGCGACGATTTTCAAAAACGCTACGCCGAAAACCGCCCCATCGGTTTGCACGAACTGCTCTATCCGATGATGCAGGGCTACGATTCGGTGGCGCTTAAAGCCGATATTGAGATCGGCGGCACCGACCAGACCTTTAACCTGCTGATGGGGCGCAATCTGCAAAAGGATTACGGACAGCCGCCGCAGGTGGTGCTGACCTTCCCTCTGCTGCCGGGGCTGGACGGCGTGGAGAAGATGAGCAAGTCGCTGGATAACTACATCGGCGTGGACGAGCCCCCGGAGGTCATGTTCGAGAAATGTATGCGCGTCCCCGACGCGCTGCTGGAGAGCTATTTCCAGCTGACGACGGACGTCCCGCCCGAAACCTATAAAGCGCTGATGAAAAACGACGTCCGCGCCGCGCACTTTGCCTACGCCCGCTCCCTTGTCACAATGTACCACGGCGCCGCGGACGCGGAGCGCGGCGAGGCGCGGTACAACGCCGTGGCGGCGGGCGGCGCGCCAGACGCCGTGGCCGAGGTCACGATACCGGCGGGGGAATACCCGCTGTGGAAACTGGTGGCGGACGCCGGGCTGGCCGCGAGCGGGAGCGAGGCGCGAAGGCTGGTCAAAGAAGGCGGCATTATGGCCGGCAGCGAGCGTAAAACCGACCCGAACGAGCTGTTTTCGGGGGACGCGCCGCTGCTGCTCAAGCGCGGCAAGGGCAAATTCGCGCGGGTCGTGTTTCAGTAAAGAAAGATGAAGGAATTATGCGGCAAAGAACACTGATCAAATTTCTGAACACCGTCGAAAAATTAAAATGCAATACCCGCCACAGCTGGACCTCCAGCGGCAGGCGGGAAAGCGTGGCCGAGCACAGTTGGCGGCTTGCGGTGATGGCGTTATTGGTAGCCGATGAATTTCCGCAGGTCAACATTGAAAAAGTGGTGAAGATGTGCCTTATCCATGACTTTGGGGAAGCCATTACCGGCGATATTCCGGCCTTCCTCAAAACGAAACAGGATGAGGAAAAGGAGGATTCGGCCATATCCGAGTTGTTAGCGCTCTTACCTGAAAATCTTGCAACAGAATATGAAGGGCTTTTTTCAGAAATAGCGGGTTTGCGTACAGAGGAAGCAAAATTGCTCAAAGCTCTTGATAATTTGGAAGCGCTTATCTCTCATAACGAAGCGCCGCTTGATACCTGGCTCCCGCGCGAGTATTCCGAAAATCTGACTTATGGAACAGACAATGTGGCGTATTCCGAATATTTGCAATCCCTTAAAGAAGAAATCAGGCAGGATTCTATCAGGAAAATGACTAAAACAGCCCCGTGATTTTCCCGTTCCCGTCCACGTCGATATTCACATACGCCGGGACCGCGGGCAGGCCCGGCATGGTCATAATATCGCCCGCCCTTGCCACGACAAACCCCGCCCCCGCGCTGACGCGCAGTTCCCGGATTTTGACTAAAAACCCCTTGGGGCGTCCCGGTTTTTTCGGGTCGTCCGAGAGGGAATATTGCGTCTTCGCCACGCAGACGGGCAGATTGCCGTATCCCATAGCCGCCAGTTTGGCGGCCTGTTTTTTTGCCGCCGGGGAGAGTTCTACTCCGTCCGCACCGTAGATATTGACCGCGATCGCGCTCAGCTTTTCCTCAAGGCTTGCGTCCGGCGGGTATACGGTCTTCAGTTCCGGCGGTTCGCCTTCCAGCAGCGGCAGGACGGCCCGCGCCAGCCCTTCCGCGCCCGCGCCGCCCTTGCTGTACCCCTCGAAAACGGCGCAGGGCGTATTTGTTTCGAGACAGGCTTCCCTGACCGCGCCGAGGTCTTTATCCGTATCGTCCTCAAAACGGTTGAGCGCGACGACGGCGGGCAGGCCGTACTGTCCGGTCACGTTTTCGATGTGGGCGCGGAGGTTATCCGCCCCGCCCCGGCGGAGAAACGCGCGCGCCGTCGCCACAATGACGCAGGCCGACGGTTTGAGCCCTCCGGCACGGCATTTGATACCGATAAATTTTTCCGCTCCGAGATCGGCCCCGAAACCCGCCTCGGTCACGACGACGTCGCCCAGCGCCAGCGCGGCGCGGGTGGCGATAAGGGAATTGCATCCGTGGGCGATGTTGGCGAACGGCCCTCCGTGGACAAATGCCGGCGTGTGCTCCAGCGTCTGCACAAGGTTGGGGCGCAGCGCGTCGCGCAGCAATGCCGCCATCGCGCCCTGCGCATTCAGTTCTGCGCAGGTGACAGGTTCGTCCTCATAGGTGTAACCGACGACGATCCGTCCCAGCCGCTCCTTGCAGTCGGCGGCGTCGGAGGAAAGGCAGAGTATCGCCATGACCTCGCTGGCGGCGGTGATCTGAAAGCCTTCCGCGCGCGGGATGCCGCCCGCCGTGCCCCCCAGGCCGCCGACCGCCGCCCGCAGGGCGGCGGCGTCCGGGTCGAGGCCGCGTTTCCATGTGACGCGGCGCGG
>JAIRUE010000043.1 GCA_031254575.1 Oscillospiraceae bacterium
ACATCGGCTGCGGGGAGCGCGGCAACGAGATGACCGACGTGCTGCGCGAGTTCCCGGAGATCAGGGACCCGCGCACCGGCGAGAGCCCGACGAAGCGTCCCGTGCTGATCGCCAACACCTCCGACATGCCGGTGGCCGCGCGCGAGGCGTCGATCTATACCGGCATCACGATCGCCGAATACTTCCGCGACATGGGCTACGATGTCGCCGTCATCGCGGACTCGACTTCCCGCTGGGCTGAGGCCCTGCGCGAGATGAGCGGACGGCTTGAGGAAATGCCCGGCGAAGAGGGGTATCCCGCCTACCTCGCTTCCCGCATGGCGCAGTTTTATGAGCGCGCGGGGCGTGTTTACACCGTATCCTCCGGCGAGCGTATCGGATCGGTCACGGCCGTCGGCGCGGTGTCCCCTCCGGGCGGCGACCTCTCCGAGCCGGTCAGCCAGGCGACGATGCGTATCGTCAAAGTCTTCTGGGCGCTGGACAGCGCGCTGGCTTACCGCCGCCACTTCCCCGCCATCAACTGGCTTAACTCTTACAGTTTATACCTTGACCGCCTGAGCGTGTGGTTCGACGAAAACATCGGTCCCGAATATACGGTGCAGCGCGGGCGCGCCATGCACATCCTGCAAAACGAGTCCGAACTGGACGAGATCGTCCGTCTTGTCGGCGTCGACAGCCTTTCCCCCATCGACCGCCTGACGATGGAAGTCGCCCGCCATATCCGTGAGGACTTCCTGCAGCAGGACGCTTTCGGCGAAGTGGACGCGTACTCGCCCAACAAGCGCCAGTATCATCTGCTGTCGATTGTTTTGAAATATCAGGACTGGTGCGCGGAGGCGCTGGAGCGCGGCGCGGACATGAAAAAACTGTTCGACCTGCCCGCGCTGGAAGAGCTGGGGCGTACGAAATTCATCCCCAGCGACCAATACGAGGAAGCGTATAACCGGCTTGAAAAGGACCTCAAGGCGCAGATCGGCGCGCTGACCGGCGAGGAGGGCTGACAATGATTAAGGAATACAAGACGATACAGGAGGTCGCCGGCCCGCTGATGCTGGTGCGCAATGTCGAGGGCGTGACCTACAACGAGCTGGGCGAGATCGAGCTGCCGAACGGGGAGCGCCGCCGTTGCAAGGTGCTGGAGGTCAACGGCTCCGACGCTCTGGTTCAGCTTTTTGAAAGCGCCGCGGGCATTAACCTGCGCGATTCCAAGGTGCGCTTTTTCGGGCGCGGGCTTGAGCTGGCCGTTTCACAGGATATGCTGGGGCGCGTTTTTGACGGGCTGGGCAGTCCCTCGGACGGGGGTCCCGACATCCTGCCCGACGCGAGACGCGACATCAACGGCCTGCCGATGAATCCCGCCGCGCGCGACTACCCCAACGAGTTCATCCAGACCGGCGTGTCGTCGATCGACGGCTTGAATACGCTGGTGCGCGGGCAGAAACTGCCGATTTTCTCCGGCTCCGGCCTTCCGCACGCAAACCTCGCGGCGCAGATCGCGAGGCAGGCAAAGGTGCTGGGAGGCGAGAGCAATTTCGCCGTCGTCTTCGCCGCCATCGGCATCACCTTTGAGGAAGCGGAATTTTTTATCTCCGACTTTAAGACCACCGGGGCGATCGACCGCACCGTGCTGTTTATCAACCTCGCGTCCGACCCCGCCATCGAGCGTATCGCGACGCCGCGCGTGGCGCTGACCGCCGCCGAGTATCTGGCGTTTGACAAAGGGATGCACGTCCTGATTATCCTGACGGACATCACAAACTACGCCGAAGCGCTCCGCGAGGTGTCGGCGGCGCGTAAGGAAGTCCCCGGGCGGCGCGGCTATCCGGGCTACCTTTACACCGACCTCGCCACGATGTATGAACGCGCCGGGCGCCGCATCGGCAATCCGGGGTCTATCACCATGATCCCCATTCTCTCGATGCCGGAAGACGATAAGACTCACCCCATCCCTGACCTCACCGGCTATATCACCGAAGGGCAGATCATCCTCAGCCGCGAACTCTACCGCAAAAACCTCCAGCCGCCGGTCGACGTGCTGCCGTCCCTGTCACGTCTGAAGGACAAGGGTATCGGTAAGGGCAAGACACGCGAAGATCACGCCAACACGATGAACCAGCTTTTCGCGTCCTACGCGCGCGGCAAGGAGTGCAAGGAACTGATGACGATCCTCGGCGAGGCCGCGCTGACCGACGTCGACAAAAAGTACGCGAAATTCGCCGACGAGTTTGAGCGGCGGTATGTCAGCCAGGGGTATGAGGAGAACCGCTCCATCGAGGATACGCTGCGTATCGGCTGGGAGCTGCTGACCATTCTGCCCAAGGCCGAGCTGAAGCGTATCAGGCCGGAGTTTATCGAGAAGTATTATCCCGAAACGGAGGGGTAAAATGGCACGCCTTAACGTCAACCCCACCCGCATGGAACTGACGCGCCTCAAAGCGCGTCTGCGTACCGCGCGGCGCGGGCATAAACTCTTAAAAGACAAGCGCGACGAGCTGATGAAGCAGTTTTTGGACATCATGCGCAAAAACCGCGCACTGCGCGAGGCGGTGGAGGCCCGCGTCATGCGCGTCCACGGCGCGTTTACCGTGGCCAGCGCGCTGATGAGCCCGGAAGCCCTTGAACAGGCGCTGCTGCACCCCAAGCAGAGCGTATCGCTGGAGATGGGGCACAAAAACATTATGAGCGTCAACGTGCCGCAGTACACGTACAAAACCAAAAACGACGATAAGGCCGACATCTACCCGTACGGGTACCTGCAAACCTCCGGGGAGCTGGACGACGCGCTGACGGAACTGAGCGGGGTATTTTCCGAGCTGCTGGAGCTGGCGCAGATCGAAAAGGCGATGCAGTTGCTGGCGCAGGAGATCGAGAAGACGCGGCGGCGCGTCAACGCGCTGGAGTATGTGATGATCCCGCAGCTGGAGGAGACGATACGGTATATCACGATGAAGCTGGACGAAAACGAGCGCGGAAATCTGACCCGCTTGATGAAAGTCAAGGATATGATGATCAAGGAGCAGATCGAGGCGGCCCGGGCGCGGGAAGGTTGAACAACCCCTATTTGCGCGCGATGAGGATAACCGTGTTTCCCGTCTGCCAGATTTTCCGCACGCCGGTAAATCCCGCCGCGCAGAGCATTTTTATTTGATTGGTCACCGTACAGGGAGTATCGTAATGATATTCCCTGTTGTCTGTAATGCCCTGTTCGTTTTTCAGCCGCTCATATTCCGCGAAGTGCATATCCTCCTGTTTTTGCGCGTCTTCACAGTCATTTTCGGAGAGCATATAGTCGCATTCGATATATACGCCGCCTGGCCTTACACAGCGGCGTATCTTCCGGTACAAAGCTGTTTTCACGTCATGGGTGTAATGGTGCAGCGTCATAACCGATAAGGCGGCGTCATAAAGGCCGTCCCCTAAATCATACTCAAGGTAATTCTCACAGAGCAAACGGATCTTTTGGCTGGGATATTTCTCCCCGAGCAGTCGCAGCATATTTTCAGCTATATCAAAACCGGTTATCTCAATGCCGGGAAACCTCTGCAGAATTGCCTCCAGCTCCAAACCCGTGCCGATGCCCAAATCGACAAGCGTTTTCGTCCGGGCGGGCAGGAAAGACGCGATCACCCGCTTGCTCTCTATTCCCCCGCCTATATGTCCTGTGTGGACGCGATCATACTGTGGGGCGCGCCCGTTAAAAAACGCGCTCATTTCCTCCAGCGCCGGCATCCGTACTCAGCCCCTTTCTCTTGCAGTATATCCTAAAACCCCTTTCGTGACAATATCCATGAAAGAAGGCGGCACGGTGATATGGACACCTTCAACATAGCGATGATGGCTCATGTGGACGCGGGTAAGACCACTCTGACGGAGCGTTTGCTGTATGACGCCGGCGTTATCCGGACCCTCGGTTCGGTGGACGACGGCACCGCCCGTACCGACGACCTCACCGTTGAACGCGCGCGGGGAATTTCCGTGCGCTCCGCCGTCACCTCGCTGGAAACCGGCGGCGTGACGGTCAATATCATCGACACCCCGGGCCACGCCGACTTTTACACCCAGGTCGAACGGGCCTTTCTGGCAGCCGACGCGGTTGTCGTCCTCATCTCCGCTCCGGACGGAATACAGGCGGGAACCGAGACGATCATCTCCGAAGCAGAATCGAAACGCGTGCCCGTCATCTTCTTCGTCAATAAATGCGACCGGGCGTTTACGCCGCCCGCCCGCCCGGAAGAGATCCACGCCGGCGCGTATGCCTGGCCGGAGGACAGATATGAGACGGCCGCCCTTTTTGACGACGGTGTGGCGGACGCGTTCCTGTCCGGCAGACCGGAGGATGTGAGCGTTACCGATCCGATCCTGAGGGAAGCGTTCCACTCGCGGAAAGCGCACCCCGTCATATACGGCAGCGCGCAGACCGGGGAAGGCGTGGACAGGCTTCTGGACGTGTTTGCCCGTCTCGCGCCTCGCGGCGGCGGTGGGAGCGGGGAAGCGGCGGGCGTGATTTTTTCGGTCACGCACGATAAAATGTTTGGGCGGGGGGCTTATATCCGTCTTTACTCGGGAGAATTACGGGTACGGGAATCCGTAAGCCTCGGCGGCGGGACATATAAGGCGGCAATCGTAAAAAAACTCGTGAACGGCCGCTGGGTTGACGGCAAATCTCTGTGTCAGGGCGATATAGGCCTCGTCTTTGGCCTGTCCAACTGTAAAACAGGCGATTTTTTTGGCGGCGAAACGTGTCTTCCGCTCCGGGCCGTCTGCGGGCTTACGCACAAAGCCCTTCTGACGGCAAAAATCGGCGGCGCGGAGGATCGCGTTATCCGCGCCGCGCTGGAGATGATGACCGCCGAAGACCCCGCCCTGGTGTTTGAAACGGACCCGTTCTCGGGGGCCATGCACATAAACGTCATGGGGAGCGTTCAGATGGAAACGCTTCCCGCGCTGATAGAGGAGCGTTTTGGGTTACAGGTTGTTCTGGGTGAGCCGGAAATCATCTATAAAGAGACCCCGGCAAAAGAGGCGTACGGGTTTGACGCCTACACCATGCCAAAACCCTGCTGGGCCGTGCTGAAATTTAAGCTGACCCCCGGGGAACGCGGCAGCGGGGTGACATACCGCTGTTCGGCGGGAGCCGACCGTCTTCCCTACCGCTACCGGGAACAGGTCGCGTTATCCGTTGCCCCCTCTCTCAAACAGGGTCCCTACGGCTGGGAAGTCACCGACGTTGACATCGAACTGGTTGACGGCCAGGACCACCATATCCACACCCATCCCCTGGATTTTACCATCGCGACCCCTCTCGCCCTGGCCGACGGCCTGCGCAACAGCGGTACCGTTCTGCTCGAACCGATTCTGGACATCACATTTACATGCAGCGCAAAACATCTGGGCCGGATCATGAGCGACGTAACCCGTATGCGGGGGCAATCGGGCGAACCGGTATACCGGGGCGGCGGCGGGGATGTGACGCTTTGCGCCCGTGTCCCGCTGGCCGCGTCGCTCACATACCCGGTGACGTTTGCCTCAATCACCTCTGGGCTGGGCGTTATGACGCAAAAATTTTACGGGTACGGGGAATGTCCGCTTGAACTGGGCAAAACCCGTCCCAGGCGCGGCGTTGACCCCCTTGACCGTTCCAGGTATATCCTCGCGGCCCGGAACGCCATGACAGGGACGGTATTCTCCTGATTATACGCGTGTCAGCCGCTCAGCGCGAACACCATTACCATCATGTCGTCGCCGCGCCCGCTCTGCAGGACGGCCCGCTCCAGAATGCTTCCGGCAAGCTCCTTGGGCCTGAACCCGCCGGCCGTTTCCAGCAGCTTTGTCAGCCACCCGTCTCCGCCCGTGCCGCATACGCCGTCTGAAACAAGAACGATCGTGTCTCCCTCGTCCAGATTGACCGAGGTGACGCCGGAACCCGGCGCGGGCGTCAGCCCGATACCGATGGGCCAGCCCTGCCCCATGATGCGGGACACATGGCTGCCGCGCCTGATATAAGAGGGCGACGCGCCGTTCTTGAAAAACCGTGTGCGCCCCGTTTTCAGGTTACAGATACACAAATCCACCGTAACCAGTGCCTCGCATCCCTCGGCGCCGCGCAGCACCAGGGTCGAGTTGATTGTGCTGAGAGCGGACGGCGGGTCGATTCCTGCGCGCAAAAATCGCTCCAGCAGCGCCACGACGCGCGCCGACTGTTCCCCGGCCTCTTGGCCCGACCCCATCCCGTCGGACAGAATGATGTGCGCGCAGCCGTCGGCGGTCTTGAACCATGTCCCGTAGTCCCCGCTGACGGCCTCCCCCTGTTTTTTATGCGACGCAAGGCCGATCGTCGCGTGAAAACGCTCCGATTCGGTAAAAATCAGCTTCTCACCCAGCGGCGTGACGGAATACTCCGGCATGGAGACGGGATACCCGGCGCACTGGGCCAGCGCGTGCAGAAAATGACTGCGGTCACGGGCAAGCAGCAGACCCGCGCCTCGCCCCTCGATTTCTATGCGTTTTTGCCCCTCCGGCGTTCGCAGCGCCGTCACGGACAGCGGCAGGCGGTGAGGTTCCAGGACCTTGCGGATACGGGCCTCGGCTTCCTCGTCGAAGCAGACCTCCGCGCCCACCTGCTCCGCGATATGCCCCAGCGTTTTGGCTATCTCTGCGTATTGCAGACAGATTTGCGCCCGGCTCTCGGCCAGACCCGCGCGGTATTTTCTGCGGCTGAGCAGCGCCGACATCTCCTCGTTTGCGGTATGGATAAATTTTTCAAACTGGATGCAACGGGAGGAAAAATAAGGAGGAAAATCCGAGGCGTCCACGCGCCCCTCGCGGTTGAGTATGCCCGACACGCCGCCCAGCGCGCCGTATGTGTTCTCCATTTCCCTGTCCCAGCACTGGCCCCGCATGGCGCAGCGGCGGCAGACGCGTTCGGCGGTGCGGTCGAATACCTTTGCCACATCCTCGTCATTCTGCGGGCGTTTGAATACCGTTTGGAGCTGCGTATGCACCTCCTGAAACGCGAGCGCGCTCTGTTCCAGACGACGGCGCGCGAACTCGCGCGTCCTTTGCCCGCTTTCGGCGTCCCGCGTCCCGCGGTCCTCCAGATCCTCCGTCACGGTGACCCGCCGCCCCGCCGCCGCCGGCAGCAGCATAAAAATGACGGAAGCCATGAAGGTCTCGAGCATCGCGGCCAGACGGAGCTGCGCCGTGCCGGCCCACAGGACGGTGATAGCCCCGGCCAGCACATAAGCGACGGCGGTGACTAGTTTGCCCGTTTTGCGGAAGACGCCGGAGAGCAGGCCCGACAGGCCGTAGGACATCGAAAAGAACGGATAACCCAGCGCGAGGTCCATCGCGCTGCCCGCCGCCAGTCCCGAGGCGCTCCCCGTTCCCGCCCCGCTGAGGAAGGCGGCCCGCAGCGTCATAAGCCCCGCCGCCACCCGCGCGGGGCGCACCGTACCAAACAGGGCAATGTCCGCGACCGACAGCAGCAGCGTCGAACGCAGCGCGAGACGGCTGAACGAGCCGCGCATCCCGCGCTCCTCCCGGCTGCGGTCGGACGCGAGCGTGTAGAAATACCCGGAGCCCGTGATCAGGATGATTTCCGTTATATACAGGAGGACGTTGCGCCCGGTAAAACCGGCGCCCGCCACAAAGACCGCGCCGATAAACGCGGCCACGGCCCCCCCGACCGCCGGCAGAAAAACGGCGTGGCGCGCGGGACCCGTCCCCCGGAACAAAACGCCCGCCGTGTAAATCAGGATGAGGATCGCGATCGTTTTCAGCGTCTGTGCCTGCGCGCCGGCGGTGACGACGCCCGCCATTGCGCCAAACAGAGCCGCGAGGCCCTGCGCGCCGCCGCCGGACGCCGCCACCCAGCCGGGACCAAACGGGGCCATTCCATCCAGCACCACGGCGCGGGACAGTAAAAAACCGCCCCCGAACCGAACGGCAAGCTGTCCCGCCGCCATCAGACGCGGACGGGTGAGCGCCCCGGCCGCCCCTTGCGCCGCCGCCGCGCCCAGCCGCCCGATAAGTTTCTCCCTTGTGTTCATAATGGCCGCTCCGTTCTTATGTAGAGTTGCCATCATTATACAAAAGAGAAACCCCGCTGTTTGTCGGGAAATGGAAATGATATAAAATATTGGGTGACCGGCTTTATATGGGTTACAAAGCTCTGTATCTTGACTGGAAGAGGTATGTTGTGGTAAGCTTTTTAAGGGTAGAAAACAGAATCTATAGATCCAAACGCGGAATAGACAAAACTTAAACCAAAAGGGGGTTAATAAAATGTCAGAATATGCAATCAATCTTATATGGGACGCGGACGCTTTTGTGTGGATTGCCACGAGCAATGATATTCCCGGTCTAGTATTGGAATCAGGTTCTTTTGACGCGTTAGTGGAGCGTGTGCGGTATGCGGTCCCGGAATTATTGGAACTTAATGGGCTTGTTCGTTCCGATGTGCCTTTATGTTTTACATCGGAACGCCACGAGAGAGCATACGCATAATGGCGGAGTACGAGAAGAAAGTCCGTGATGTCTTGAAAGATCATGGATGTTACTTTGAACGGCACGGTAAAGGCGATCATGATGTTTGGTACAGTCCGATTACAAACAGGTATGTAACCGTTGACGGGAAAATAAAGTCGTGTCATACGGCTAATGGAATACTAAAAGAGAGCGGCATAAATCATAGATTCTAGATCCGCACGCTCACTGGTCGGGAATTTTATGGATCGGTTCGGCGTCCTGTGGGGGTTTATGGTAACGGACTAAAACACCTCACCGCTCCCACTTTGCGCAGAGGGACGCGAGCTGGTCCGTCAGCTTTGAGAGGTCGCGGTTGGCCCAGCCCGACGCGCCGCCGACCAAAGCCGACAGCCTCTGCTGGATCGCCAGCAGCCGCGCATAAGCGGCGGACGCGCTTCTCTGCCTCTTTGCCGTTGGCCGCAGCGGCACTCCCGCGTCTAAAACGCGGTTTTCGCCGAGGTCCCACACGCCGCCGTATTCGGGGACGGACGCCGGACAGTTCAGCCCCTTTTCAACAAGAGCCGCGAATATGTCGCACACAGCCGATTCGCCGTGTACGATGAAAACGCGCTTCGGCGCGGCGCGGAAACCTTCCGCCCATTTCAATAGCTGCGCCTGGTCGGCGTGCCCGCTGATACCGGCCAGCCGGACGACCTCGGACTTCACATAGACCGTCTCCCCGAAAAGCCGCAGTTCCGACGCGCCCTCAAGCAGAGCGCGCCCGACCGTGCCGTGCGCCTGGTAGCCGGTGAAAACGACGGTGCATTCCGGACGCCAGAGGTTGTGTTTGAGATGGTGACGGATGCGCCCGGCGTCGCACATCCCCGACGCCGAGATGATCACAGCCGGCTCTTTGAGAAAGTTGATCGCCTTGGAATCCTCGGCCGTCAGCGAGAGCTTCAGTCCGTCAAAGCCGATCGGGTTGACCTTCCGGCGCAGCAGATCCAGCCCCTCCTCGTCGTAGCACGCGTCCTGATGCCGCAGGAAAACCGTGGTCGCCTCGTTTGCCAGGGGGCTGTCCACATAGACCGGGAAATCGCCGTGCCCGGACACCAGCCCGCGCTCCTTGACCTGGCGCAGAAAATAGAGGATCTCCTGCGTGCGCCCCACCGCGAAAGCGGGAATGACCACGTTGCCGCCGCGGTCAAAAGTGCGCCGGATCACGCCGGCCAGTTCCGCCGCGTAGTCGGCCGGGACGTCGTGCAGACGGTCCCCGTATGTAGCCTCCATCACAACGTAATCGGCCTCGTCCACCGTGACGGGGTCGCGCAATAGCGGCTGGTTGGCGTTTCCGATGTCGCCGGAAAAGACGATTTTGCGCATTGCGCCGCCCTCCTCCGCCCACAGCTCGATACAGGCCGAGCCGAGCAGGTGCCCTATGTCGCGGAACCGCGCGGTCAGGCCGGGCGCCAGCGTGATCACCCGCTCATATTCGCAGGGGATGAAATCGGCGATGACCGCCAGCGCGTCCTCCACAGTGTAAAGGGGTACGACCTCCTGTTTCCCGGAGCGCTGCGCCTTGCGGTTTTGCCATTCCGCGTCGGATTCCTGGATATGCGCCGAATCCCGCAGCATGATGGAGCTGAGGTCGCAGGTCGCGGGCGTCGCGTAGACCTTCCCCTTAAAGCCCAGCTTTTTCAGCAGCGGTAGCCGCCCCGCGTGGTCGATATGCGCGTGGGTCAGCAGAACGAAATCCACCTCGCCGGCCGGGACGGGGAACCGGAGCGGCAGTTCGACGTCAATGCCCTGCGGCAGCCCGCAGTCGATAAAAAATTTGCGCCCGCAGGCTTCGACAAAATGGCAGCTCCCGGTGACCTCGCGCGCCGCGCCGAAAAAGGACAGCTTCACGGGCAACCCCTCCGCTCTTCAGAATACCCCCATCATACCATATGGAAACCGCTGTTTCAAGCGGCGGGGCGGGAGCGGCCCGCCCCCCGCTCGCCAAAAATTTGCCAAACCGCTTGACATCCGCCCAAGTAAGGGTTATTCTGTGTATATAAGGAGTCGGCTTGTCCGATTTTTGCGCAGAGACCAGCCCCGCGGCAGACTTTGGTGCAGCAACACCAGAGCCCTGCGAAGGTGACCAACCCACCTTACGCAACCGTTTCCCGGCGCCACGAGGCAATCCTATTGTACATCTTCTCCCGCGTTCTTTCAAGTATGGGGTTACCGGCGGTCCGGGGGCGGGGAGCCCGCGATTTTTCGCGCGCGCCGTAAGG
>JAIRUE010000048.1 GCA_031254575.1 Oscillospiraceae bacterium
GATTCAATTGGTAAAAGAACTGCGCTTACTCATCGCTGAACTTCGCAGATGCGCAGAGTACATAGCCAGGCGGAAAAGCGGCAAAAGCAAAAAGCCCCCCACCAACAGCTAGCAACTGATTGGGGAGCTTTTGCTTGCCTATCGGTAGCAGGCCGCCTCACGGCGGCGGGCTTCTTCCGTATTCACTATACCACGCCGCCGCGCGCCCTGTCAAGGGGCGTTTTTTCGCGCGAGCGCCCGATAATAGGCGTGAGATTTTTGTGAGGATTTGCGAGGAGCCCTTGACAGCCGTCCCGCCGCTGGCTTATAATGCGTGACAGGATGTTTGATCCGTTTGGGGCGGAGAATTTGTCCGGGGCGGAGCCGGAAATTTTTCGGTTTTCGCTAAAGATTTCGCGGAATCGCACGATAATAGGAACAGTGAGGGCTAGAGCCTTACGTTTCTGTGATCTGTGAGGCGCCACCGGTTCCACGATACATACGGCTCTTCCCCGAACAAAATCAAACAGGGCCGCGCATGACGCGTGGTACCAAAATTCAAGGAGGAAAAAACAATGCGTATCCAACACAACATCATGGCGATCAATACCCACCGCCAGCTGGGCATCAACCAGCTGAACCAGTCCAAATCCACCGAGAAACTCAGCTCCGGCTACCGCGTCAACCGCGCCGCTGACGACGCCGCCGGCCTCACCATCAGTGAGAAAATGCGCTCCCAGATCCGCGGCCTCGACCGCGCCAGCATGAACGCCCAGGACGGCATCTCGATGATCCAGGCTGCTGAAGGCGCTCTGCAGGAATCCCACAGCATTCTCCAGCGTATGCGCGAACTGGCCGTTCAGGGCGCTTCCGGCGTCCCCGCCGCGGAAGACCGCGACGCCCTCCTGTCCGAGCTTGAGCAGCTCGCTGAAGAGCTCGAGAGGATCGCGGCCACCACGTCGTTCAACGGCAAGTACATCCTGTCCGGCATTTATCAGGCCGAGGGCGAGTTCACCGTCAGAGACGAGAACATTCCCATCGCCGCGGCGGACCTTGAGGCCGCTCCGATCAACCTGCAGGTCGGCCCCAACACCAACCTGGTCGACGTCATCACCGTCAACATCATGGGCGTCAGCCGCAAAGATCTTCTTGGCGAGGATATTTGGGGCGACATCGGCACGTTCAAGGATAACCTTGAAGGCGTCTATGACGAAGTGATCCGTCAGGACAGCGCGACCGGTAACGTCCTCTCCGAAGCCGCTCCGCCGGCCGACGACGCCAACTGGCAGGCTCTGATGAACGTGCTGCAGGGCAACCTCAACGTCGACGGCGAGCCCTGGGAGACCGCCATCGAGTACACCGGCATCGCCCGCATCTCCGAGCTGCGCAGCACCCTCGGCGCGGTGCAGAACCGCCTCGAGCACACCGTCGCCAACGTCGATACGATCGCCGAGAACATGCAGGCCGCCGAAGCCCGCATCCGCGACGTGGACATGGCCAAAGAGATGATGGCGTTCACCAAGAACAACATCCTCACCCAGGCCGCGACCGCCATGCTGGCCCAGGCCAACCAGGCCCCGCAGACCGTACTGCAACTGCTCCAATAATTGGCGGCGCTTTGCGCCAGTTCTCGTGGGAGGAAGCTCCCTCCGGCGCCACGCGCCCCCTCCCACCACAGGGAGGCAAGGACGCGCTCCCGGCTCCCTTATCAAGGGAGCCTCCGCCGAACGGCGGGTGGGGGAGTTTCCCCCAACACGCGCAACACAACTAACGCGGCCTGAAAGGATTCTCGCCGCATGAAAATGAATGGAGGCAACACTAATATGCGTAACTTAAAACGCACCCTCTCCCTCGTATTGTGCCTGGCGATGGTCGCCGCGTTCTGGGTAGTCCCGGCGTTTGCTGCTGGAACCGCATCCATTGAGGGTACTGATGCTACTGCTGGCACCACGCTTACTGCGGGGTATGTAACGAGCAGCGGCGCTAGTGCTGACACCTATAAGTGGGTTGTTTTGAATCAGGCTACCGCAACAGCCGGTGAATTAAACTCAGCGGTTGCCGCTGGAACGAATGCGTCATTCGTGATTCCCGATAGTATTGGTGACTATGTGTTCCTGGTTGTGACTGACACTGATGGCGATGCCGTTCGTGTGCTGACAGGTCATGGCCCGATTGTTGCCAATCCTGGTACTGCTTTAGTTGCCGCCGCGAAATCAGCGATTGACGGTGCGACTATTCCGACGCTTGACGTGCCGGTTGGCGCGACAAACACTGAGAAGGAAACCAAAGTGGCGGGTTATCTGAACGCTTTGGTGACAAACGTAACACTCACCGTTACAACGGCTAATGGTACTGATTTCAATGTGGTCATCACAAGCGGCACAGTTTCTGACACTACATCAGTTACCGTGGCATTCAACGAAGTTGCGACCGTCTATGTCCCCGTGGACGCCACCAAGACAAAGTTCGCCAAAACGGATGCCGAGCTGAACGACACAACCCATGCGCCGGCTGCTCCTTTTGCGCAGACCCTGCCCGCCGGCTGGAACGGCATCGAGTTTAACCTCACCGCCGGCAAGCTGGAGATCCCGGCCGGGGCCGCCGGCATCGCCGCCTACAACACCGCTGGCAAATGGGTGAAGTATGACGAGGCGAAGTTCTTAAAAGCGATGGCGACCCTGCTCAAAAAGGGCGGCACGCTGATGATCACCGACAAGACCGTGGACGATAAGGGCAAAGCCCTTGACAACGGCAAAAAAGCTGTCGGCGCCTATACCGACGCCAAAGGCGAAGCCGTAGACGCCGTTGACGGCGTAGCGTCCAGCTATACCCTCGCTTTCGCCAAGATCGAAGCCGCCCCGAGCAAACTGAAAGTCGTCCCGAACTACACCGAGTATGCTGACAACGATTTCACCACCGCCGGCAACTGGACGATCAGCGAAAAAGGGAAGCCCGACGAATACGGCAAAATCGATTATGTCGAATATCTGAGACCCGCGGACAAAAAGAAACCCGCCGAGGGTGAAGCCTATGCCGCTTTCCCGGATGGCGGCGTCGCGATCCAGGCCCTGGGCGATAACGACAAAGTCGGCGGCAAGAACACCTATTACATCCGCCAGATCGCTTATGTGGATACCACCGGAACAGCCCCGAAATACATTCCGGCGTCCCCCGCGTCCAAACTGGGCGTTGCCGCTCAGCAAAAAGCCCCCAACTTGAAACCCGACTACAAGAAGGGCATCATTAAGCCGAAGGCCGGCGTAGCGATCAAAGGCATTACCCCGATGAACAGCGAAAAAGACGTCGCTGGTGGGACAGCCGATGAAACCACATATGTCTTCTATGCCAAGAGCGCCACAGCCGCAGGCAAAGTTCCCTGCTACAACGCCATCGCGAAAGAGAAAATGCCCGAGTTCGCGCCCGCGGCCGCCACATACGCCATAACGGTGTACACCTACGCCAGCGCGAAGAAACCCGCGTCTGTCGTGCAGACCATCAATATTGCTCCGGCGGCTCCGGCTCCGGCAGCGGGCGTCATCACATGGGACGGCAAGAAACTCGCGCTGGATGGCACTGTTGAAGCCAAAGCGAAAATCACAGACGCGAAGTGGGGCAAACTTCCCAAACTGACACCGGCCGACAACAAAACGGATACCGTTGTCATCCGTGTGAAGAGCACCGCGAAAGCTGTCAAAGGCGATCCCGGCGTGATGGGATTTGACGGAGCGGCCGCAAGTGATGTTACCACAGTAACCATTGCGTGGGGCGTAAAAGATGCCGAAGGCAAATATGCTCCGACGATTTCCTAACCACACTTAACGCACCCCGTACCGACGGTACGGCGCGAACAGCCCCCCGGCAAGCCGCCGGGGGGTTGTGTTTTTTGCGGGTATGGGGTTGACAGGGGAAAGCGGAGTGTGGTATAGTGAGGGTACGGGGGAAGACCGATTGAACGGTACACCCGATGATGTTAAGCTAAGTAGCCGCGGCCTTGGTGGGGGGCGGCTACTTCTCTTTCCTGTCTTTCAGCGCCAGGACCAATGCCGCGAATGCGAGCATCAGAGTTAACGCTTCAAAAACTGTCAAGAGCCTCACCCCCTTTCACGCCCAGCGTACGCTTGGCGTTGTGGTGTGGCGTAGACCGTTGCCCCAGCTTCCCCCTCCGCACGGGGAATATGTACCCTCGAAAGTATTGTACCACAAGGCGGCGGGGGACGTCAAGGCGCGGCGCGAACAACCCCCCGGCGCGGTTTGGGCGCGGGGGGGGTTGTGATTTTCGCGGGTATGGGGTTGACAGGGGAGAGCGGAGTGTGATATAGTGAGGGCACAGAGCAGGTGACGCCCGCAAAGCGGCCTGTCAAGTTGCGATTACAATGTAACCGTCACCGTTGCAGGGGGGACGGTTACATTGCTTTCGGCGCGAACAGAACCATTAAAGCTAACGTAATCAGAAAACCGATTATGTAGCGAATGACTGTTTTAGAGCGCTTATTCACTCTGTTTTCCCACCTCCCTTACCATGAACGCTCGATGGCAGGTTGGCAGACCGCCCGCACACATTCCTTACTCTGTGCCGAAGACATTGTACCACAAGGCGGCGGGGGACGTCAAGGCGCGGCGCGAACAACCCCCGGCGCGGTTTGGCGCGGGGGGTGTGCTTTTTGCGGGTATGGGGTTGACAGGGGAGAGCGGAGTGTGGTATAGTAAGGGCGGAAGAGGGGCGAGCGGACGGCCCGCCCACAGACTAGTTACACAATGTAACCGTCAGCCTTGCAGGGGGACGGTTACATTGCTTTTTGGGCCGTGAAGTATATAATCAGCAGTACAATTCCGAAAAGAATTATGTACCGGATGATTACTTTGATGCACCCTCTTGGCAATGCCTACCACCTCCTTTCCGTCGATCGCTCGATGGTAAGGCAGGCGGACCGTCCGCACACCTCTCTTGTGTGCCGGATAGATTGTACCATAAGGCAGGGATGCCGTCAAGGCGCGGCGCGAACAACCCCCCGGCGCGATTTGGCGCGGGGGGTTGTGGTTTTTGCGGGTATGGGGTTGACAGGGGAGAGCGGAGTGTGGTATAGTGAGGACAGAGGGCAGTGCCGTGTTGAACGGCTCGCCAGGATTTTTGGTAAGATTTAACCGCCGATCCTAGCCAGGGGGCGGTTATTTCTTATGCTGGTTATCTATGTAATTGAGCAACTTAACGATTAGTGCCGCGAAAGCGACCGTCAGCGCAAGCGCTTCATAGACCGACATAATGCCTCACCCCTTCCCTCCCGAAGACACGGGGGTAATAAGGTTTGGCGAACCGTCCCGCAGAACTGCCCTCTGCGGTTGCATTGTACCACAAGGCGGCGGGGGACGTCAAGGCACGGCGCGAACAACCCCCGGCGCGGTTTGGCGCGGGGGTTGTGGTTTTTGCGGGAGGTTATTGTGACTTTTTTTATTGGACCCCTTGCATTTTACGGGGAACCGTGTATAATTTTTAGAGGATGATGCGGCACTCCGGCTTACGCCGCAATCGGGCCATTGGCGCAATGGTTAGCGCGTCCGGCTCATAACCGGTTGGTTCGGGGTTCGAGTCCCTGATGGCCCACCAATACAGGATAATCCGAACCCGGCAATCCCCATAGGGGACGGGTTCGGATTCGTTTTATATTTTAATGAATTACTAGGCTTATGATGTCAAGAGTAGTTTCAAATAAATAAAAAAGCTCCCTATGTCTATTAAATTTTTGGCGGATAAGGCTTGACAGAACCTTTCAAATCAGTTAGAATAGAGGAGGTTAACCGCTAAACTTGTCTTTGGATTTATGCAACATGACGGTGGCTGGCGGTTTTTACGCCGTATGGATACAGGATTAGAGGAGGATTCTTATGAAAAGACACATCAGGTTCCTGGCCGTTGCCGCGGCCCTGTGTATGCTGCTGACAGCTTGCAACGGCGGGGAGACGCCCGCCGGAGGAACGGAAACAGACGGCGGCGGAAACAGCAGTTTGCCGTCCGCCGCCCCTCCTGCTGAACTCGACAATATTTCAGGCGACGTGGTAGACGCCGGTCTGACCTGCACCCTCACGCTGGGCAATGTCCCGCCCGATCTCGCGCCCGCCGCCGAGAAGGCGCTGTTCGAGGGGTATATCGCCGCAATGAACAAACAGTACCCCAACGTCACCGTCGTGCCGGCTTATTACTCCTATACCCTCAGCTCTTATGTCGGCATGGCCAGGGGCGGCACCGCGCCGAATATCTTCCAGCCCCCGTTCACCGACCCTCAGCTGCTGATAAGCCAGGAGCTGGTTGCCGACGTGACCGGCGCCCTGCAATCCATCGACCTGCTGGATAAATTCAGCCCCAGCTTTATCGAGCTGCTGGGCAGCGAAGGCCGGATCTACGGCCTGCCCCGTGACGGCTATGTGCTGGGACTGCACCTCAACCTCAACCTCTTTGAGGAAGCCGGTCTGATGACTGAAGACGGCTTGCCGATGTATCCCAAAACACTTCAGGAACTGGCCGAGGTTGGACGTACGATCCGGGAAAAGACCGGCAAGGCCGGCCTTGTGTTTCCGGCGAGCGAAACATATGGGGGATGGCTCTTTACCAATATCGCGTGGAATTTCGGCGCCACGGGGGAATACGCTCTGGAGCGGGTTGATGAGGACGGCCGGTGGATCTGCGACTTAACCTCCGAGCCGGTGGTCGCCGCGCTGGAATATGTGAAATCCCTGCGCTGGGAGTATGACATCCTCAATGCCGACGCCACTACCACCGACTGGGCGGGCGCGCACTCGGCCCTCGGGACCGGCGAAGCGGCTATGAATTTCGCCGCCGACGACTCGGTGGCCGAACCCACCGCCGGCAAGGGCCTCGCGGTCGATAAATTCGCGCTGGCGCCTTTCCCGTCCGGCCCGAAGGGTTCCTATTCCCTCAGCGGCGGCACCTGCTTCATGTTCTCGCCTGACACCACCCACGACCAGGCCGTCGCCGCGCTGGGCTTCCTCAAGATCATCGGTATGCTGCCCTTTATGGACGATGACGTTATCGCGGGGATGCGCGCCGGCGCGGCCGCCAAACGCGAGCGCGGCGCTCCGGTGCTGCCGCCCATCCCGGCATGGAACGATGAAGACTTCATCGCCAAACAGCGGGAGATCGCCGAGGAGTATACCAACGTCGACATGCGCCTCTATGATGATTTCTTTCATAATATCCTCATCAAGGCCGAGGAACCGGTTTTCGCGCAGCAGCTTTACAGGGAGCTGACGTCGGCGGTGCAGAGGGTCATCACCAGGGAGGACGCCGACGTCTTAAGAGCGCTCGAAAGGGCGCAGGAGGCTTTTCAGGAGTATCTGGACGACGAGATGAATTCGTAATATGCCGCCGGACAAAAGGGGATTGGTTGCAATCCCCTTTTTGCGCGGCGATCACCGGTTTGATTTGAAAGACGGGAGATGGCGGCGATGAAAAAAAACTCGCGCCGGAGATTCGGGAAATGGAGGCAGGAGGCGTCGGCGTGGCTGATTATGCTGCCGGGCATCATCCTGTTTGCCTTTTTTCTGTGGGCGCCGCTGCTGCAAAGCGTACGCATGAGCCTGTATCAGACGAAAAACATCGAGCTGACCAATTTTATCGGGTTCGACAACTATATAAGCGTGTTTAAGAAAAGCGACTTTTTACAGGCGCTGCGCAACACCTTTTCCTATACCCTGTGGTCTCTGCTGATAGGGTTTTTGATTCCCATCTTCATGGCGCTTGCGATCGGGGAAACGGTACGGGGCAAGGGCTTTATCCGCACCGCTTCCTATATCCCCAATATTCTGCCGGGGCTTGCCGCCGTGCTGCTGTGGTCGGCCTTTTTTTCGGCGGAGAAGTCGGGCGTCATCAATATCCTGCTGGCCAAGCTGGGGATAGACCGGATGGCGTTCCTCAGCCAGGAACATATGGTCATCCCCATCATCGTACTGATCGCCACATGGAAAGGCGCGGGCGCGACGGCGCTGATTTATATGGCGGGCCTTGCCGGCGTCAACCCCGAACTGTATGAGGCGGCTACCATCGACGGCGCCGGCATTTGGAAACGAATCCGGCATATCACGCTGCCGGCCATCTTCAATCTGGGCAGTACCCTGCTGATTTTACAAATCATTTCCATTTTTCAGATCATGTACGAGCCGATGGTGCTGACCAAAGGCGGTCCCGACAACGCCTCGCTGTCGCTGATGCTGCTGATGTGGCGGTACGCTTTCGGCGGGCGGATGGAATTTGGGAAGGCCGCGGCGATGGGTGTGATCATATCGCTTATCCTGCTCGTTTTTACCGGCCTGTACACGATTGTGAACAGGCGGAAAACCGAATGGGAATAGAAAGGAGACGGGCCGATGAGCGGGGCGCGTACGGGAGTTATCCGTGATTTTGACAGCAAGACGGCCGGCGTGAAGATCGGACTGGTGTTTGTCTACCTGGTCTGCGCGGTGATCGTGCTGATTTCTCTGTTTCCTATATTCTGGGTATTTATGGCGGGCTTCAAAGACTTAAAGGAGTATATGTCAAGTACCGCCATCATACCCCGCGCGCTGGACTTTTCCCGCTATACCAAAACGTGGAACCAACTGAATATCACCAACAACTACCTCAATTCACTCTATCACGCCGCGGGCAGCGTCGTCTGCGCCCTGATTTTCAACGGGCTTTTGGCCTACGGGCTGGCCATTCTGAAACCTCGCGGCTATAAAGCCGTCAGTTCGCTGGTCATGCTGTCGCTGCTGCTGCCCGCCACTATCAGCATCGTGCCGCTCTTTATGAATATTCAAAATCTGAAACTGGGCGGCTTTTTTATCCCGCTTTGGATGGCGGCGGGAGCCAACGCCTTTTTCGTTGTGTTGTTCCGGCAGTTTTTTGAGGCCTTTCCCCCCTCGATTATCGAAGCCAGCCGGATCGACGGCTGTTCTCCGCTGCAAACATTCTATAAAATCGTGATGCCGCTGTCCAAACCGATTTGTGTGGTGGTGACCATCTACGCCATCAACGGCGCGTGGTCGGATTTTCTTCTGCCCTATCTGGTGCTGGGCAACGGGAAGTGGCAGACGGTCATGGTGCGCCTGTTCATTTTCAGTACGCAGCAAACGATCAACTATGACGACCTGATGCGTTCGGTGGTCTTTTCGATGATCCCGCCTATCGTCCTGTTCTTTCTGTTCCAGAAGCAGCTTACCGAAAATATCGTGATGAGCGGCATCAAAGGATAGAAGGGCGGAGCAAGCCCGCAAGGAGACGAAGGCGCGGAAGCGGAGGCAGCCGGCCGGAGAGCGTGAGTGGCTTGGGCGGCTGTCCGCGGGCATTGCGGAGCCTGACATAAAAGGAGTTATCCATATGGCAAAAATAGCCGACCGGTATTTTCACACAGACCCGTGGAAAGTGATCGAACGCGGTTTTAATCCCGCTTACGCGCGGGTGAGCGAGTCTGTTTTCGCGCTGTCGAACGAGGCGTTGGGCGTCCGGGGCTGCTTCGACGAGGGCGGGAGCGTGGACAGCCTGCGCGGGGCTTACGTCAACGGGGTGTATGAGCTGGAGGAGCTTCCGAAATCCTACCGCGGCATTGTGGATAAAACGCATTTTATGATACCGGCGGCCGACTGGCTCGATACCCGCGTTTCGGTGGACGGCGAAACGCTCGACCTCGGAAAGGTCAGGTTCAGCGGGTTTAGCCGGGAGCTGGATATGCGCGCGGGGACGCTGACGCGCCGTTTTGTCTGGCATACGGAGTCCGGTAAAGACCTGTGCCTGACCTTTCTGCGTTTTGTGGACATGAATCACGGGGAACGGGCTTATCAGCGGATCACGTTCGAGGCGCTCAACTTTTCGGGATCCGTAGAATTTGCCTCAGGAATTACCTTTGACGTGAAGCACGAGGGCCGGAACGCCTGTTTTTGGGAGGCCACCCGCGCAGAACTCCCGGCGGACAGAGGCTTTATCTGCGCGATACAGGCACGCACCCGCTCGTCGGGCCAGGAAGTCTTTACCGCCGCCGTTGTCACCGGGGCGGGGGAGGGCCGGGCAAACCGGGGGAAGAAGGCCGTTGCCCGTGACACGACCCTCGAACTCACGAAGGGGACGCCGCTCCATATAGACAAGAGGGCCGTTATCCTTTTTAACGGCACGGACGGAGAATCGCTTTGGGAGAGCGGACAAACCGCCCTGCGCGAAACGGCGGCGGTGTCCCTTGACGAAGCGCTGGAGGCGCAAAAAGCGTATTGGGGCGAACACTGGAGGGTTTCGGACGTCATCATCGAACCGTCCGGCGAAACCGGCGCGGCGGACGGGGAACAACAGGGAGTCCGCTTCTGCAGCTTCCAGATGGCGCAGACTTATAACGGCGGCAGCGTCCGGCACAATATCGGAGCCAAAGGCCTGACCGGCGAAGCCTATAACGGGCACGCCTTTTGGGACACGGAAACCTGCTGTCTGCCTTTTTACCTGTTCACCAACCCCGCCGCGGCGAAATCTCTGCTCATTTTTCGCTACAACACCCTCCCGCAGGCTATTGAAAGGGCCAAAGCGCTCGACTGCGAGGGCGCCTGTTATCCGGTCGCCACGCTGAACGGCGATGAGGCGTGCAACCTGTGGCAGCACGCGAGCCTGCAGTTCCAGCCCAGTACCGCCGTGGCATACGGGATCCGCAATTACACGCAGGTCACGGGGGACACCGGGTTCCTTTGGGAATACGGAGCCGAAATGCTGCTGCAAATTGCCCGTTTTCTGAAAAGCCGCGCCGCGCAAAACCCGCACACCGGCGAATACGGCTATTACGGCGTGATGGGCCCCGACGAATTCCATATGATGGTCCACAACAACGCCTACACCAATTATATGGGCAAACGCTCGCTGGAATACGCCGCCGAAACCCTGCTCGCCCTGCAAACCGAAAAACCGGAGATTTTTGCGCGGCTCCGGGAGAAGACGGATTTGCGGGAGGGTGAAATCGGGCTATGGCGGGAGATTGCGGGACGGATGGCCCTGCCGGTGACGGAGGAGGGGCTGTTCGAGCAGCACGACGGCTATTTCAACCTTCCTCACATCGACATCCACGCCATCCCCGTCGCCGAGTTTCCTCTGTATGATCACTGGTCGTACGACCGTATTTACCGCACCGATATGATCAAACAGCCGGATGTGCTGATGTATCTTTATTTATACGGGACATCCTTTTCAACTGCCGTCAAAAGGGTCAACTATGAGTTTTACGAGCCGCGCACCATCCACGAGTCGTCCCTGGCGCCGGCCATCCATTCCATTCTGGCAGCCGAACTGGGCAAGATGGAGGAAGCCGTCAGCTTCTTCGGATACGCCACCCGCCTTGACCTTGACAATTACAACCGCAACACCCGCGAAGGGCTTCACACCACCTCCATCGCTATGGCGTGGGTCAATATCGTTTACGGCTTTGCCGGACTGCGCAGCGACGGCGACCTGCTGCGCTTCGCTCCCCGTTTGCCCGACCGCTGGAGCCGCCTCCGCTTCTCCCTCACTTACCGGGACCGGGTGATTAAAATCGAGATGACCCGGGAGGGATCCCGCTTTGCCCTGACGGAGGGCGAGGCGGTAGAAGCGCTGGTCTATGGCCGGCCGGCCGTGATCGGCAAGGACGGGCTGTTCGTCCCGGCGGAATAACGGGGGTTGGCCGGATAATATTCATCTTGTTGTTTTAATAGAAAAAGATAACAACACATCAGTATAAGCACACTGCGAACCGTTCGGCATGGAGGAGGGTACGGTTTGGACGTTTGGAGCTATACGCTGGAGGGGTACAACGCCGAGGATACGGTGATCAACGGCAACCGTTTCCTGATCGGAAACGGCTATATGGGTTATCGGGGCACGATGGACGAATGGGGCCGCGCGGAGCTGGCCGCCGTCAATCTGGCGGGGTTGTACGACCAAAACGGGGATAAGTGGCGGGAGCCGGTCAACGCGCCGAACGGCCTGTTCGCAAAACTGTTTCTCGACGGCAAGCCGGTGTCCCTCGGCGAGACCCCGGCGCTGCGGCACAGCCAGACGGTGCGTTTCCGCGACGGGCTGCATTGCCGGGACACAGACTTCGGCGCCGTACGCATCCAAAGCGTGCGGTTCGCGTCGATGGCGGAGCCCCACCTGCTGGCGAGCCGCCTGACGCTGACGTTTCAAAAAAGCGGCCGGGCCGAATTGCTGTGCGGCGTCGTGACCGAACTATGGGACATCAACGGCCCGCACCTGTTTGATTTCGCGTACCGGCGCGGGCCGGTCCTGCTGGCCGAGGCCCGTACCGGAGAACTCTCCGTTCCCGTGGCGGCGGCGCAGGCGACGGTTTGTGATTTTCCGCGCGGGGAGGAGACGGAGGAGAACGAAAACGGCGTATTCCGCCGTATTCGCTTTGACGCGGAACCGGGGACCGCCTATACCGTCACCCTCCTATCCGCCGTCTGCACCGGGCTGGACGGGCCGGAACCGGGGGAAAGGGCCGTTTTTCTCTGTGAAACCGCGCGGGCCGAGGGGTTTGAATCGTTATTGGCGGCGCACAGGGCGAAGTGGGAAACGCTCTGGCAAAACTCCTGCGTGGAGCTGCGCGGCTGTGATGAAGCCGCCCGCGCCCTCAACGCCAGTCTCTACCATCTTCACAGCATTGCCCCGCGCCACGCCGGAAGCCTGTCGATACCGGCCCGGGGCCTGTCGGGGCAGACGTACAAGGGCGCTGTATTCTGGGACTCGGAGATGTTCCTGTTCCCCGTCTTTGCCCATACAGAGCCGGAACTGGCCAAAAGCCTGCTGCGCTATCGGATCGACACCCTGCCCGGCGCGCTGAAAAAGGCGGCCGAATATGGTTTCCGGGGGGCGTTCTACCCCTGGGAAAGCCAGGAGGGCGGCGCGGAGGGCTGCACGGATTACAACGTGACCGACGTCTTTACCCACCGCCCCATACGCACCTATTTCCGCGACAGGCAGATCCACATCAGCGGCGACGTCGCCTATGCGTTTTGGCGGTATTATGAGATTACCGGCGACACAAGCCTTTTTTTGGAGGGCGGCGCGGAGGTGATTTTGCAGTGCGCCCGTTTCTACCTCTCCCGCGCCCACAGCCGCGTCGATACGGACAAAGTGGAGCTGCTGGACGTCATCGGCCCGGACGAATACCACGAAAGGGTCAACAACAACGCCTTTACCAACATGATGGCGGCCCACTGCCTGTCAAGAGTGCCGGCGCTGACGGAGGTTTTGGCCGGCGCCGCTCCGGGTTATATGGACGGGCTTATCGAAAAACTGGACTATCAGGACGACCTCAGGCTGCTGCGTGGCGTCGCCCCGAAACTGTGCCCGGTCTTTGCCGAGGGGGAGGTCGTCGAACAGTTTGACGGATACTTTGCGTTGGAGGACTGTACTCCGGATACCGTGCGGAGCCGCCTGCTGGACGAGCGGGAGTATTGGGGCACGAACCACGGCGTGGCGGCCCATACGCAGGTCATCAAACAGGCCGATGTCATTGCCATGATGGCGCTGTTCCCCTCGCTTTTTTCCGCGGGGACGGTCGAGCGGAACTGGCGCTTCTACGAGCCGCGCACCGAGCACGGCTCCAGCCTTTCCTCCTGTATGTACGCCCTTACAGCCTGCCGTTTCGGCCGGTCCGATCTGGCGTGGGAGCATTTCCTCAAGACGGCCTCGATAGACCTTGAGGGCGGAGGCAAGCATTGGGCGGGCGAAATCTACATCGGCGGGACCCATCCGGCGGCAAACGGCGGCGCGTGGATGATTGCCGTGCTGGGATTTGCCGGGCTGTCTCTTCAAGCCGGGGAGCTTACGCTCACGCCCCGCCTGCCGCCCCAAATCCGATCGCTCCGCTTTACGGCGGCGGGCAAACAGATCACCGTCACCCATGACGGATGGACGGCGGGATGAACGGGAAAAAACCCCCGCCGGCCGGCGGGGGTCACCTATACTTTTTATCCGTAAATCACGATCTCGGAGGCCTGCGCGCCGTTGGAGCGGCCAGACGATATGGCGGAGAACACCAGCCTGACATACCGCGCTGCCGCCGGGGTGAAATCCACACGGACAATGTTGCCGGTGTCAGGGTTAAACTCATACCGCTCGTCCGGAACGGCGGAAGTGAAATTCACGCCGTCGGTACTGAGCAGGATAGAAAAGTTTTGCGTGCGGGCCTCCCAAATGGGAGCGGGATTTAAGCGTACGCCCACCGTCTGGACGGTATAGTCCCCCGCGAGATCAACGGTGATCTCGGCGGGCAATCCCTTGCTTTCCCAATAGGAGGTGGCGTCGCCGTCCACCGTGTTGGAAGCGGCGTAAACCTCCGTGACCTCGCCGGCGTCCACCGCCTTGCCCTCGGCCAGGTTGATCCCTTCGGGCAATTTGACCCAGTTCCCCTCGGGATCGGGGAACCCGTCGGGACGTGTGACTTCCGTCTGGTCGGCGGCTCTGACAACCGTCACGCCGGAGGGGGCCGGCGCGGAACCTTCCGCAAGGTCCGGCGTTCCGGGCTTCTGGAGGAACGCGATGCCGGCGCACACGAGCGACACGGCGGCCACGGAGCAGAAAACAACGGTCAGTGTCTTGTAGTTCGGCATATCCTCACCTCATTCCACGGTAATGCCCGCGCAAAATTCGTTTACGTCCGCTTTCAGCGCTTTCAGGCCGGTGATTTTTTCGCCCAGAATGGTTACGTTCCGCAGAGTGACGTCTTTAATCATAAACTCGTCGTTCAGGCCGGAGAAGCGGGAGGCCGGTACTTTGCCGTCGGCTGTGTTGAGGACGGTCAGTCCGTCAAACAGGACGTTTTCAATGGTGCCGAATTCGTCTTTCACGGTCGTCCAGCCGGAGTTTTGCAGGCTGAAATCAATCAGTTCCTTGTTATTGCCGTTGTCTCCCTGCATCATGGCGTTTTCCACGACAATGTTCCGGTAGGTGACGTCGTGGATATAGGCGTCGTCGCTGTTGTGGATGCTGATGACCGGCTTATGGAAGTTATAGAGGACGGTGATGTCTTTGAAAAGGATGCCGCTGATTTCGGGGGAGAGGGTGTTGCCCTTGTTGGTCTCATAGCCGATTTCCATCGACTGGGCGAGGTCGGTCCAGATCTGGATGTTTTCAAAGGTGATGTCCCTGCTGGAGCCGGAATAGTTTTTGATGACAAGGCTGTCGTCCCATGTGCGGGCGAAGGAGTCCCGCACGGTGTGGTTTTTGCAGGACTGGAAGGTGAAGCCGTCGCCATTCTGGCGGCCGGAGATGATCTTGACGTTGGTGATCTCGGCGTTCTCGGTGGCGTAGGAGTTGAAATTCCAGCAGTTGGCGTTGGCGATGATGAAGCCCTCGGCCGTGACATTTTTGCAGTTGCGGAGGTCGACGGGCACGCGGGCGTATGAGCCGGGCTGGTTGTGCGCGGGGAAAGTTGAGCCGTCGATGATACCGCGGCCGCGTATCGTCACGTTGACGGCGTTGTCGGCAAGCACGACCGTATGCAGCACCGCGCCGCCCGACAGATACAGCGTCTGGTCGCTCTTGAGCAGGAGCGCGTCGAGCTCCCATTCCCCCGGGCCGATGAAGAAAACATCGGGGTCGTCTTTATCGGGGATGTCGGTTTCAAGGGGGTTTGCGAAGATGTGGGTGGCTTTGTTGACGCCGCCGTTATACACGACGGTGTACTGCCCGGGTTCCTTGACAGTAAAGGAAACGCGGTCGTTCTTCACCTCGGGGATAATACCGGCTGAGAGGGGCAGGACGGCGGCGCTTTCAACGGGTTTGCCAAGCCCTGGCACCTGGATCTCAACGACAGCCTCGCCCTCAAAGTCAAAATAGGCCATCGGCGTATCCGAGGGGATGGTGTTCGCGTTCCAGATGTGCTCGTGGTTGACCATGACGTCATAAACGAAAAGCTGGAAGCCGTTTACAAAAACGGAAGCGTTTTCGGACGTCCTCATGGTTTTCGGCCCCTCGTAGAGGGTGAGAGTAGCCTCCGCACCCGGGTTTCCGGTTCCGGTAGGTTCCGCAGCCTCCGGAGAGGAGGGCGAGTGCAGACGCGGGGCTATGTCCGGCGCGGCAAACATGAAAACGGCGAAAGCCGCGCACAGGAGCGCCGCGGCGCCCGAACACACGGCGGGCATGGCGGAGGGCTTTTTTTCGCTCATAAGGTACCTCCTCAAGCAAAAACGGAGCAACTAGTTGAACGCTAAACTAGATGTATTATACTACAAACCGCCCAAAGACGCAAGCCTTATTGGCGAACTCACCAAAAATATTTTGCGGAATCGCAAAAGGGGACTTGACAGCGCGCCGTATTCTTGTTAAACTATTTTTGAGGTTAAACGCTCAACCGCAATATAGTAAAGGAGAAAAGTATTATGAAACGAAATCTTTGCCTGCTTCTCGCGCTGCTGATGCTGTTCGCCGTGGCCGCCTGCGCGCCAAGCGAAAGCCCGTCGCCCTCCGCCCCCGTACCCTCGCCGGACAATCCCAGCCCCAACCCCAGTACCGGCGGCGACGAACCCCCTCCGAGCGGCCCCAGCACCTTCCTGTGGGACGACTTTACTGACCGCGATCCCAACAGCAAACCCGACATCGGCCCCAACGGCGCCAGTATCTGGTGGGACAACTGGGCCAACATGCGGGCCAGCGTCGAGGGCGGCGTAGCCACGATCCAGTACCGGCCCAAAGCCTTTGACCCGGAAGACTATGACGATGAGGCCGCCTACTACGCGGCCGCGGGCGACTGGATGGGCAACTGGGGCGAAGCCATTGACATGTGGTCTCTCGACGGCATCGCGTGGTGCAAGTATCTGACCATCCGCATCAAGGGCGCCGAAGGCGGCGAGGAAGCCAAGATGATCATGGACTGGCATCCCGAGGACAGCAGATTTTTTGCGGCCCGCTTTGCCGATCTGGTGCTCGCCGACGGCAGCAACGCCACGATCACCACCGACTGGCAGGACCTTGTCATCGACCTTGCGGCGTCCGGGTTCCCCGGCATGACCAACGCTCTGCATCTCCGCGCGTTTGCCGAATGCACCGTTTCCCTCGATTCGCTCACCTTCTCCGAGCCGGTCGGCCCGATCGACGCCTCCAGCGCGGAAACCATTATGGCCGGCATAACCGTCGCCGAATCCGGCAGGCCCGGCGAGCTGCCGATCAGGAGTTTTGTTGAAGCCGTATCGGGCGTCTACCTGTGGGATGACTTCACCGACCGCGACCCGAACAGCAAACCGGACCTCGGCCCCAACGGCGCCAATATCTGGTGGGACAACTGGGCCAACATGCGGGCCAGCGTCGAGGACGGCGTAGCCACGATCCAGTACCGGCCCAAAGCCTTTGACCCGGAGGACTATGACGATGAGGCCGCCTACTACGCGGCCGCGGGCGACTGGATGGGCAACTGGGGTGAAGCGATCAACATGTGGGCTCTTGACGGCATCCGGTTTTGCAAGTACCTGACCATTCGCATCAAGGGCGCCGAAGGCGGCGAAGAGGCGAAAATGATTATGGACTGGCATCCCGAGGATGGCAAGTTCTATGCGGCCCGCTTTGCCGATCTGGTGCTCAAAGACGGCAGTAAGGCCACCATCACCACCGACTGGCAGGACCTTGTCATCGACCTTGCGGCGTCCGGGTTCCCCGGCATGACCAACGCTCTGCATCTCCGCGCGTTTGCCGAATGTACCGTTTCCATTGACGCGCTCTATTTCTCCGAGCCGGCCGGCCCGATCGACGATACCAGTGCGGAAACCATTCTGGCCGGTATGACTGCGCCCGAAACCGGAAAGCCCGGCGAACTGCCCATTAAAGATTTTGTCGCCGCGCTGAAATAAGCATAGAAAAACCGGGAAAATCCGTGAAAACACTCCCGTTTTCACGGATTTTCCTGTATAATGGCTTACGAAAGCAAAGAACGGCGTAACAGACCATCGACACTGGGGGCGAGACCGTGACAAAACTCAAAGACATAGCCCGGGAAGCCGGCGTGAGCATCACCACCGTTTCCAACGTCATCCACAACAAAAAAAACAGGGTTTCGCCGGAACTGGTGGCAAAAATACAGGAAATCATTGGCCGCGAGAATTACGTGCCCAGCATGACGGCGCGCACCCTGGCCAACAGCGCCTCGCCGATCATCGGGATCATCAACCATCTCGTGCCGCGGCACGTCGGCGGGTTTATGGCCGATCCGTTCCACAACACCTTTATGGGCAGCATCGAGGACCGTATCCGCGAAAAAGGCTACTTTCTGATGGTGCGCACCGTGGAGGACACGCGGGGGCTGGAGGCGATATGCCGCAACTGGAATCTGGCCGGCATGATTTTCACGGGGCTGTTTCGGGACGAATTTTTTGAGTGCGTGCGCGGGATCGGCGTGCCTTATGTGCTGATCGACAGCTATATCGGCCTGCCCGAGGTGTGCAACGTAGGGCTTGAGGATCAGAAGGGCGGGTATATGGCCACCCGTTACCTGCTGGAGCGCGGTCACCGCGTGATTGCGTTCACGTCGCCCTTTATCCGCAAAAACGGCGTGGTGGAGCGGCGGCTGGAGGGGTATAAGCAGGCCCTGCGGGAATTTGACGTTCCTTTCGATCAGACGCTGGTCTTTGAGCAGGAGATTTCTATCAGCGAGGGTGTGCGGCTGGGGTATCAGCTGAGCCAAAAGAAGCAAATTACAGGCATCTTCGCTTCGGCCGATATTTTGGCGGCCGGAATTATGGCGGGGTTGCGGGAAATGGGCGTCAACGTCCCCGGCGACAAATCCATCGTCGGGTTTGACGACAACTATCTCTGCCAAATCACGTATCCCCGTTTGACCACCATCCATCAGGACGCGGAGGAAAAAGGCATCATCGCCACCGAGATGATGATCGCCCAGTTGAGCGGTAAGCCCATCCGTGAGCGGCATATCATCCTGCCCGTCCGGTTGGTAGAGCGGGAGAGCGTGCGGGAGATACCGGAGGCTTTTTGAAACGCGGCTAGAGAAAGATAGACAAAAGCTCGGGGAAAAAAGCGATATTCCAGTCGCCGCGCCCGGCACGCACAGCGTCGCCCATCGCAACGGCTTTCATTCCGGCGCGGTGCGCCGCTTCTATTCCGGCGTCCGCGTCCTCGACGACGATACAGTCTTGCGGGCGGACGCATAAAAATCCGGCGGCCTTGAGGAACACTTCGGGGTCCGGCTTGGAATTTGTTATATTGTTGCCGTCGGAAACGGCGTCAAAGAACCCCTCCAGCCCGATTTTTTCAAGAATGAGCCCCGCGTTACGGCTGGAGGAACCGATCGCCATCCGAACCCCCTGTTTCCGGAGCGTTTCAAGGGTCCCCCGTACCTCCGGGGAGAGGTCGGCGGGGGACATGGCCTGCAATAGGGCCTTATATGTTTCGTTTTTCCGGTCAGCAAGCGCCGCCTTTTCGGTTGCGGGCAGACGGGAGAATTCGCCGTTTTCGAGAATGATCTCAAGGCTCTCCATCCGTGAGACGCCGCGCAGCCGGTTGTTGGCGGTCTCGTCGAAAGGGACGCCCAGACGGTCGGCCAGTTCTTTCCACGCTCTGTAATGATATATATCAGTATGCACGATTACGCCGTCCAGGTCAAAGATGACGGCTTTTTGTATTTCCATGCGCGTCCCTCCCCTATCCCCTGAATGCGTTCTATGGCGAATTTTGTTCCCATTTCCTGCCCGGGTTCCTCTTCTCAATTGTCCATTTGGTCGAGTATAGCGTCTACGGACTGTTTTTCCTTTGGAAGCTCGCCATGCCGCACCAGCAGTACACACAAAAACGCCAAGAGATAGGCCACGCCCGCGTATAGGAACACGCTGCCGTAATCCTGAACTATATCCCTGAGCAGACCGGCGAGGATCGGCGCCGTGATATTGGCTGAAAACGAAAACAAATAGTAATAGCCGGTATATCTGCCGATGTCCTTGTGCGAGCAAAGCTGAAGGACCATCGGCAGCGAGTTGATGTTCACGAACGCCCAGAAAGCGCCGCCGGCTAAGAGCATGAGACGCACGACCGTGGCGCTTTTCACAAAGATCACCGCCGGAAACAGCAGCGTGACCCCCGCAAGGCCGATCAGGATCGCGTTGCGGCGTCCGATACGGTTGGCCAAAAGGCCCGCGGGGATCGACACCGCGATAAACGTGACGGAGAAAAACGCGAGCATCATGGCCGCCGCGCCTTCCGTAACGCCCAGCACATTGATCGCGTACAGGGTAAACAGCGTCTCGATGGCATTGTACCCGTTGAACCAGAAAAAGATGGCGATCAAAAGAAAGATCAGCGAGCGCGTCCGCGCCTTTTTTTCCTCGGCGGGCAGTTCGCCTATCGACTTGTCCTCCTCGCCCTCCTCTTTCGCCCGTATCGCGGCTTCGCCCGGAGGTTCCTTGACGAAAACGCGCAGGACGACCAGCGCGGCCAGCATAACGGCGGAGCTGAAGAAAAAAGGCGCGGGAGCCCACATGTCGGCAAGCAGGCCGCCAATCAAAAACGCGAGGATCGAACCGATGCCGCCCATCAGGTTTATCACGCCGTTTGCCTGGCTGCGCAAGGGCGCGGGGGTGAGATCGGGCATCAGGGCGACGACCGGCGCGCGCCATATGGACATGACAAAGTTGAACACAATCAGGACAAACATAAACATCGCCAGCGAGGGCATGAGCGGTATCAGCGCGAATAAAACGGCGCATACAGGCAGTCCTATGGTTATGTAAGGCATGCGCCTGCCGATTTTTGTACGCGTCCTGTCGCTCAGGGCGCCGAAAACCGGCTGGAAAATCACGCCGAAAATGTTGTCCAGCGTCATAATGATGCCCGTCAGCGTCGTGAGGATTCCCGCGTTCAGACCTAACTTCGCTATGATTTGAGGCACAAAAGTATTCTCAAGCATGGGAGGCACGAAAGCGTTGTACATAGACCACGCTATGGAAGACGCGAGAAAGCCGAAACCGATGATAAACGTCCTTCTGTAATTCAATTTGAGCTTTTTCATTTTGACGCCTCCTTATATTTATATACTGTTGAAGACACGCCTCGCAAAGTCGGGTTTGTTCGTTATGACCGCGTTCACGCCCAACCGGGCCATCCACAGCAGCGCGCCCTCGTCGTCCACCGTCCACGGGTTGCACAAAAGCCCGGTTTCGGCGAGGCGCTCCATCATGCGCGGCGTCGCCACGGTGGGATAGAAAGGATGTATGGCCTGCGCGCCCATCAGCGCGGCGTACCGCCAGGGCTCGACAAGCGCTTCCTGATAGAGCGGCGCGATCCGCGCGTCCGGCTCGGCGGCCTTAACGAGCAAAAGACTGTAGTGGTTGAACGACGAATAGAAAACCCGGTCCCGCATACCCAGCGCCCGCGCGAGGCGAACGCATTTTTCCTCGATCCCTTCATACAGGACGGCGCCGGATTTCAATTCAACGTTGACCGTCATGCCCGTCGGTTTGACAAGCTCATACACCTCCTCAAGCGTGGGCGCCTTCACGCCCCCGTACCCGGCTTTGTGGTTGGAGAAGTCGAGACGTTTGATCTCACTGAGCGTCATATCCGCGATACGTCCCGTGCCGCTTGAGCAGCGGTCGACGGTGTCGTCGTGCGCGACGATCAGCTCGTTGTCCGCGGACAGATGGACGTCCAGTTCGATGCCGTCCGCGCCCATATCGCGGGCTAAGGAAAACGCTTCCAATGTGTTCTCGGGCGCGATGTATGACGCGCCCCGGTGCGCCCACACAAGCGGTTTGCCCATGCTTGATCCACTCCTTTTAATGGTTAACAGCTTCCGTTATCCGGGTATGGCGTTTGCACGCATAAAGGCTATGATACAGACGCCGAAGGAACTCTATCCGCCCGCGGTTGCCGTGCTTGCCGAGAGTGTGTTTGAGGATGCGGCGGAATATCAAATTTCACCCATGCCCGCGCAGGGAATCTTTACGCCGCCAGTATAGCACAAGCGGTTTGCCTTGTATAGCGTGCGGCGGTCCATTCGCAAAATTTTATCAGACTGGGGCGTTTATACCCGCCGGAACAAATTCTGAAAAGGGCTCGGCGTATGGGGAAAACTTGACATTTATCCCGCTCCGGGATATACTTTGATCATATAATACTTCCACAGAAGCTGCGGAATGTAAGGAAGGACCGGTACCGTGAAGGAGGAAGCGGACGGCATCATGAACAGGATTCACGTTCAGGCAAAAGACGGCGCCGCCGTTCCGGTTGTTGTCCGCCGTACCGCCGGAGGGGAGATAAAGGGCGCCGTGATTGTCAGCCACGGGTTCGGCGAACACGCGGGAAGCTATGACGAGCTTGCGGAGCGGCTGTCACAGGCGGGTTACGCGAGTGTTATCTTTGACCAGCGCGGTCACGGGGACCTCCCTCCGCGGGCGCGCGGCGTCGTCCCAAGCTATCGGAGTTTTCTCGACGACATAGACGCCGTAGCCGCCGCGGTGAAACGGGAGTATCCCGGCGTCCCCCTCGCCCTGTACGGTCACAGCATGGGCGGAAATATCGCCGCAAACGTCCTGCTCCGGCCGGACGCGCCCGGGTTTGCCTGCGCGGTGCTGGAATCCCCATGGTTCGGCTTGTACAAAAACGTCAACCCGCTGGTCGCGGGGCTGGCAAAGGCGGTCGGCGGCCTGTCGGTCAACGCGGCCATTGTAAATAAACTGATTATCAGCAATATAACCGGCGACGAGGCAAAACAGGAGTGGTTCGCAAACGATCCTCTCTACCATAACCGGATTTCGATGCGGCTGTTTACCGGCATCGGGAATGCCTGTAAATATGCGTTGAACAATGCGTCAAAATTGACCGTCCCGACTTTCGTAGCCGCCGCGCAAAGGGAAAAAATCATCAGCAATCCCGCCATCCGGCGTTTTACTGAAGCTGCGGGGCGGATGGTGACATTCAAAGAGTACGACTCCTGCCACGCGATCCACAACGACGTGCAACGAGAATCTTTTTATCGGGATATGGCCGGTTTTCTGGACGCGCATTGTCCGGTCGCCCGGAATGATTGACGTCGCCGTAATCGGCTGTGGGATCGTCGGCGCGGCGGCGGCTTATGAACTCTCCCGGTACGAACTGTCGGTCGCTGTGCTGGAACGGGAAAATGACGTCTCTATGGGCGCCACCAAAGCCAACAGCGCCATCATCCACGCGGGATACGACCCGGAACCCGGAACGCTGATGGCCAGGCTCAATATAGAGGGCGCGGGGCTTGCCAAAGAGCTGTGCGAGAAGCTGGACGTTCCGCATAAGCAATGCGGCGCGCTGGTCGTGGCGTTCTCCGGAGAGGAAATCGCCGGGCTGGAGCGTCTGCTGCGAAACGGCGTCCAAAACGGTGTGCCGGGTATCCGGATCTTGCCAAAGGATCAGGCGCTGGCAATGGAACCGGGGCTCAGCGGCGAGGTGGCCGCGGCGCTGTACGCGCCCACCGCCATGATCGTGAGCCCGTGGGAATACGCGCTGGCGCTGGCGGAGACTGCGGTCAGGAACGGCGCGGACCTCCGGCTCGAGTGTGCGGTGACGGGCATTGACAAGATTGCCGGCGGTTACGGGCTGCGCACCGTACGCGGCCCCGTTGAGGCGCGGACGGTCATCAACGCCGCCGGCCTTTACGCCGACACGATCCACGATATGGCGGCGGAACCTGCCTTTACCGTCCTGCCGTCCCGGGGCGAATACTGCCTGCTGGACAAGAGCGAGGGGACGCGCGTCAGCCATGTGATCTTTCAGTGCCCGGCCGAGACGGGCAAGGGCGTGCTGGTCGCGCCGACCGTACACGGGAATCTGATTGCAGGCCCCAGCAGCGAATCGCTGCGGGACCGCGCCGATCTGTCCGTCACGGCGGAGAAACTTGAGTTTGTCATGCGAACGGCGAAAAAAGCCGTGCCGGGCATTGATTTTCGCGCCAATATCCGCAATTTTGCCGGAAACCGCGCAAAGTCCGGCCACGGCGATTTTATCATTGCGGAGGCGAAAGGCGCGCCGGGGTTTATAGACCTTGCGGGGATCGCCTCTCCGGGGCTTTCCGCGGCGCCCGCAATCGCCAGAATGGCTGTGGGGCTGCTCGGAGAGAGCGGCCTTGCCCTGCGTGAAAAACGGGATTTTTACGGCACGCGCGGCCGTGTCCGGTTCCGCGAGCTGACGTCCGGGGAAAAGGCGGCGCTCGTCCGGCGCGACCCCGCGTACGGGCGGGTGATCTGCCGCTGTGAGACGGTGACGGAGGGCGAGATACGCGACGCGCTGCTCACACCGGTCCCGCCGCGCTCGGTTGACGGGGTGAAGCGCCGGTGCGGCGCGGGCATGGGACGCTGCCAGGGGGGCTTTTGCGGGCCGCGCGTACTGGAAATACTGGCGGGGCATTATCACTGCAAACCCTCTGAAATCGTTCAGGATGGGGCGGGCACGTGGATTTTAGCGTCCGAAACGAAGGGGGGCGCCGGCCCTGCGATATGACCTGATCGTGATCGGCGGCGGTCCCGCCGGGCTTGCCGCCGCGCAGAGCGCGTGGCGGGACGGGCTGCGAAAAGTTTTGATCATAGAGCGTGACAAAGAGCTGGGCGGCATCCTGAACCAATGCATCCATACCGGCTTCGGGCTGGACTACTTCAAAGAGGAGCTGACCGGGCCGGAATATGCCGCGCGCTTTATCCGGCTGTTGGACGGTACCCGGATAGAGGTCATGCTCGACACAATGGCGCTGGAGATCACGCCGGAGCGCGGGGTCCTCGCCTCGGGCAAAACGGCGGGGTGCGCCGTTCTGTCCGCCCAAAGCATCGTACTGGCGACAGGCTGCCGCGAGCGGGCGCGCGGCGCGGTGGGCATCCCGGGCTCAAGACCGGCGGGCATTTTTACGGCGGGGACGGCCCAGCGCTACGTCAATATAGAGGGAATGACGGTCGGCAAGCGGATCGTCATTTTGGGCAGCGGCGACGTCGGGCTGATCATGGCGCGCCGCCTGACGCTGGAGGGCGCGGAAGTCCTCGCGTGCGTTGAGATACAGCCGCGCTCCGCCGGGCTGACGCGGAATATCGTGCAATGCCTGCATGATTACGGCATCCCCTTGCTGCTTTCGCACACGATCACTGAGATACGGGGCCAGAAGCGGGTGGAGCGGGCGGTTGTTTCTAAGGTGGATGAGACCCTCCGCCCTGTTCCGGGTACCGGGACTGTTTTTGACTGCGACACCGTGCTGCTCTCGGTGGGGCTGATCCCGGAGAACGAGCTGAC
>JAIRUE010000013.1 GCA_031254575.1 Oscillospiraceae bacterium
GGAGAGCTGCTTTTACGCGTTTGACCGCGCGCTCAATTACCAGTACAAGGCGCACGGCGTCCCGGCGCTGGCCTGCAAGCGCGGCCTGGGCGCGGAGCACGTCGCCGCGCCGTACGCGACCTATCTGGCCCTTCTTACGCACCCCTCCGCGTCGGTGAGGAACCTGCGCCGCCTGCACAGGCTGGGCCTTGAGGGAACCTACGGACTGATCGAGGCCATCGACTTCACTCCCTCAAGGGTCTCCCCGGCCGGGCCGAAAACAGGCCCGCGCCCCCCGTTTGCCCCGGTACGCTGCTATATGAGTCATCATCTGGGCATGAGCCTGGTCGCCGTCTGCAACGCCCTGCGCGACAACATTATGCAAAAGAGGTTTATGCGGGACGCGGCGATGGGCGCGTTTGCGGGGCTGCTTCAGGAACGGGTGCCGGTGGGCGCGGCGGTCATCCGGCCGGCCGGGCGCGAAGTGCCGGAAAAACCAAAACGCGCCGAGGGAATGGAGTTTATACAGGAAATAGAGCGTATCCGTCCCGGCGCGCCCAAGATGGTCCTCCTGGGCAACGCCTCCTACACCGTCCTCTGCGCCGACAACGGCGCCACGCTCTCCCAGTGCGGAGGCGACGCGCTGACGCTGTTTGACCCCGTTTTCGGGGGCGGGGGAATGCGTTTCTTTTTCGGCGGATTGAGTTTGCTGCCAGAGGGTTGTCCAGCGGAGGGCTTTTCCGCGTCGTTTACCGGCACGAAGGCCGTATGGCGGGGAATGGCGGGAGCCGTTCTGAGCGAAGTGAGCGTATGCGTCCCTGAAAACGAAAACGCGGAGCTGCGCGCCGTCACGCTGTGCAACAAAGGCGCGGAGACGGCGCGGGGTCTTGCCGCCTGTTATTTCGAGCCGGTCTTGCAGCGCGCCGGGGATTACGCCGCCCATCCGGCTTTTTCCAAGCTGTTTCTCGACGCGAAGGTCGAGAACGGCGTCTGTCTGATCCGCCGCCGCCCACGGGCCGGGAGGCGGGAGCTGTGGCTCGCGTTTGCTTGTGACAACGAGGCCGTGCACTACGAAACGTCAAGGGAAAAGGTTGTCGGAAGGGGAACCGTCCCCCGGTGTGCCGGAAAACAGGAGGAATGGGATCTCCCCGCGCAGCCTGTTCCGGATAACATACCGGCGCCGCCCATAGATCCGTGCGTGTACGCGGCCGTACCCGTAAAGCTCGCGCCGGGGGAGAAGGTTTCCCTGTGTTTCGCGCTGGCCTGCGCGACAAGCGCCGCCGGGGCTGTCTCGGCGGCGCGGCGTTCCCTCGGGCGAAGCGACGGTTCTCCGATGCCCGATGAGGCCGCCCGCGCGCTGGGATTAAGCCCTTCGGAACGCGGGGAAGCCTTTGAGTGGCTTTCGGACATGGTATACCCCGGCGGAGAGGGCGGACGGAAAGCGGCGCGTCTGTCTCCCGTACGCCCCGGCCCGGACGGCCCCGGCGGGCCGCGCCCGCCGGGGCCGGGCATAGGCGGCCTGTGGGCGGCCGGTATTTCCGGCGACCTGCCGCTGATATTGGTTTCGGCCGCGGACAACGCCCAGTGGGAGAGGGTGTCGCGCGTGATACGGCAGCACCGGTGGCTGTCGCTGTGCGGCTTTTCCTGCGACCTCGCAATCCTTCTGCGGGACGGCGGCGATTACCGCCGTCCCGCGCGGACGGTTCTGATGGAGACGCTCAAAACCTGCCGGGCCGAGCATACCATCGGGCGGAAAGGCGGCGTGCACGCCATCGGTCTGGAGACGCTCGCGCCGGGGCAGGAGACGCTGCTGAGAGCATTTGCCTCCGTTGCGGCGGACGAACCATCTCCCGAATCCCCGCCGTTTCCCGAAGAAGACGCCGCCCGCGGGCTGCGGGAGGAACCTCCTGTACAGGGGAGGAGCGTTCCTTCCGGCGAGGATGTGCGGTACCGTTGGAACCCAGACGGCTCCTTTTCTTTTTCAATACGCGGAAAACTGCCGCCGCTGACCTGGAGCCATACGCTGGCCAACCGCAACTTTATGACACTGCAGACCGAAACCGGCGCGGGAACCATCGCCTTTCAAAACGCGCGGGAAAATAAATACACGCCGTGGATCAACGACCCGCTCGCCACGGACGGCGGTATCAGACTGACCGCCGCTTTCGGCGGGGCATGCGTCAGCCTGTTCGCGGCGGAAGACGGCCTGCCCTGCGACGTGACTTACGGCTTTGGCTTTGCCCGCTGGGAAAAGAGGGCGGGGAACGTCACGCTCATAACGACGCAGTTTGTCCCTCCCGACCGGACGGCGCTGGTAACGGCGGTGGAAATTGCCGGTACGGAACGCTGCGAACTGACGCTGCAAACCTTTCCGGTTATGGGCGTGACCCCTTCCGACGGGCGGCTGTGCGCGGCTTGTCTGGAGGAAGACGGCTCCGTCCGTGTTGAAAATCCATTCAACACGGCGTATGCTCCGCAGATGTTCGTCATCGCGGCGTCCGGCGCGCTCTCCGCCGTCCCGGCGCGGGCGGGGTGGCTCGTTCTGTCGTTTGAGGCGCGGGACAGGGCTGTTTTGGTCATGGGAGCGGCGCGCAACAAGCCGGGCGGGGCATTGCTGCGGGAACTGGCGGGATGGGACGCCGCGGAGGAGGCGTTGCGGCGCACACGGGCGTACTGGGAACAGGCGGCGCGCCCCGTCGCGATCCGGAGCGGCAGCGCGGCGCTCGACCGCTACGGCAACGGCTGGGCGCTGTATCAGGTCATCGCGACCCGCCTGTTCGCGCGCGCCTCGCAGTATCAATGCGGCGGCGCTTACGGATTCCGCGACCAGCTTCAGGACGCCTGCGCCGCGCTGCGGAGCGAGCCGCGCCACGCCAAAACACAGATGTTACGGGCCTGTTCCCGCCAGTATGAGGAAGGCGACGCCATGCACTGGTGGCATCCGGCCAACCGGGAACGCGGGTTTTCCGACAAGGGCGTGCGGACGCGCTGTTCCGACGATCTGCTGTGGCTGCCGTATGCCGCGGCGGAGTATGCCGGGCGCACGGGCGATTTCTCTCTGCTGTCGCTGGAGACGCCGTACCTCTCCTCCCTGCCTTTGGAGGAGGATAAGGAAGACCGTTATGAGAGCGCGGCTGTCACGGCGCGGCGCGGAAGCGTCTACGAACATTGCGTCCGCGCTTTTGAAAAGGTGATGGAACGCGGCGCGGGGGCGCACGGCCTTCTGCTGATCGGCGCCGGCGACTGGAACGACGGCATGAACCTCGTAGGGCACAAGGGGCGCGGCGAAAGCGTCTGGCTGACATGGTTCGCGGCGCACACGGCGGAACGCTTCGCTCCGCTGTGCGCCCGTTCCGGCGATAAAGGCATGGCGGAAAAACTGTCCGCGTGGGCGGATGGTTTAGTCACGGCGGCTTCGGCCTCGTGGGACGGGGAATGGTTTTTGCGCGGCTATTACGACGACGGTTCGACATTAGGCTCCCAAAACGACGCGGAGTGCCAAATCGACTCCATAGCCCAGAGCTTTTCCGCCCTTTTTGGCGGCAGGGTGCCGGATGAGCGCGTAAAGGCGGCGCTGGAAAACACCTGGCTGCGCCTGGCCGATCAAGGGGCGGGACTTATTAAGCTGTTCGCCCCGCCCTTTTCGGGGCGCGGGGCCAAAGACCCCGGCTATATCAAGGGCTATGTGCCCGGCGTACGGGAAAACGGCGGTCAGTACACCCATGCCGCGGTGTGGCTGGCGATGGCGTTTCTTAAAGGCGGCGACAGGACCCGCTGTCTTGAGATTTTGGAAATGCTGCTGCCCGAAACCCACGATAACGCGGTCTACAAGGCCGAGCCGCATGTGCTCGCCGCCGATGTTTACAGCCATCCCGCGCACCTGGGCCGGGGCGGCTGGAGCCACTATACCGGCGCGGCGGCGTGGTTTTACAGGGTGTTGCTGGACGCGCTTGACCAAAAGGAGGAAGATGGTATATAATACTTTAATGACAGATGACGAACCGCCCCATTGGCTCGCGGACCGGCCGGGACGGCCTTGGACGGACGCACGCGGGACGCGCATGGGACGCGACAGGAGGGAACGGCTCTATGATCGGTTTTCCCGGCATCGGCCTTGAATTTCAGCGCAACCCCGCCATCTTCCGTATTACCGACAATTTTGCCCTGACGTGGTACGGACTCATCCTCGCCTCCGGCTTTCTGCTCGCGGTGCTTTACTGTCTGCGCCAGGCAAAGCATTTCGGGCTCAAGCAGGACGAGATTCTCGACATGCTCTTTTGCGCGACCCCCGCCGGCATCATCGGCGCGCGGCTCTACTATGTCGCGTTCAACTGGACGGCGGAGTTCCGGGACGACCCCATCCGCGTCCTCTTCACATGGCAGGGCGGTATGGCTATCTACGGCAGTATCATCGGCGCGGTTATCGCGGCGGCTCTTTTCTGCTGGGTGCGGCATATCAACATCGGCGCGATGCTCGACATCGGCGCGATCGGCCTGTTGATCGGACAGGCCGTCGGGCGCTGGGGCAATTTCGTCAACGGCGAGGTTTACGGCAAAGAGACGGCTGTCCCATGGCGGATGAGGGTGTATAACATGGAGGTGCACCCCCTCTTCCTTTACGAATCCCTCTGGAACATACTGGGCCTTGTATTGCTGCGGCTGATCATGAAAAAGCGCAAATACAACGGCCAGCTCTTTACCCTCTATATCGCGTGGTACGGCCTGGGGCGCGGTTTGCTGGAAGGTATGCGCGACAGCGCGTTCAACCTGATGCTGGGCAAATGGATGATCTCGCAGGTGCTGGCGTACGCGTCCTTCCTTCTCGCCTTGGCGCTGCTGTTCTATATGACTCTCTTTAAGAAGCACCCGCCGCTGCTCGCGTGGACGGCGGGGCGGGATGAATACGAGGCATACCGCAAAGCGCGCAAGGCCGGCGCGGCGGATGACGGAGGAACGCCCGGGGACGGGAGCGGCGAAAACGAAACGGAATTACCTGATGAGGAGGGCGGCGGAGATGGCAACGCTGATGGACGGGAGAGCGCTGGCGAAGACGATCCGGAGTGAGGTGCTGGAGCACGCCGGACAACTGCGGCGCAGAGGCGTCACGCCGGGCCTGGCGGTAGTTTTGGTGGGCGACGACCCCGCCTCGGCGGTCTATGTGCGGAATAAGGAGAAAGACTGCGCGGAGTGCGGCATCCACTCCACGGTCCACAGGCTTCCGGCGGATATTACACAGGACGGGCTGCTGGTGCTGCTGTCGCGGCTCAACGCCGACCCGGCGGTACACGGCATACTGGTACAGCAGCCGCTGCCGGAGAGGCTCGATCCTTTTTCCGTCATATGCGCCGTTGACCCCAAAAAGGACGTTGACGCCCTGCACCCCGAAAATGTGGGCCTGATCTCTCTCGACCGTCCATACTTTCTGCCCTGCACCCCGGCAGGCGTTATGGCCCTGCTGGAACATTACGGCATCGACCCCAAAGGGCGGCATTGCGTGATTATCGGCCGTTCCCACATCGTAGGCAAGCCGATGGCGCAGCTTATGCTGGCGCGCCACGCCACCGTCACCGTCTGCCACAGCAAAACGCCCGACTTGGGCGCGCTCACGCGGCAGGCCGATATTCTCGTTTCGGCGGCGGGAAAGCCGGGACTTGTCACCGGCGATATGGTCAGGTTCGGCGCGGTCGTGGTTGACGTGGGGATCAATAAAAATCCCGACGGCAAGCTGGCCGGAGACGTCGTGTTTGCCGAAGCCGAGCCGGCGGCGGCGTATATAACCCCCGTGCCGGGCGGCGTGGGGCCGATGACAAGGGCCATTTTAATGAAAAATACCATTACGGCGGCGGTGGAGGCAACGGTATGACCGATATAGAGATTGCCCAAAACGCGAAACTCTTTCCCATTGCCGGCATAGCGGCGGAGTTGGGGCTTTCGGGCAGCCAGTGGGAGCCGTACGGGAACTATAAGGCGAAAATTACGGAATTACCGGGGACAAGCCGTCAGGGACGGCTTGTCCTCGTCACGGCGGTGACGCCCACGCCCGCGGGCGAAGGCAAAACCACCGTCAGCGTCGGGCTGGCCGACGGGCTGCGGCGTTTGGGGCAAAAGGCCGTGCTGTGCCTGCGCGAGCCGTCGCTGGGACCGGTGTTCGGCGTCAAGGGGGGCGCGGCGGGCGGCGGGTTTTCGCAGGTAGTTCCGATGGAGGACATCAACCTGCATTTTACCGGCGACCTGCACGCCGTCACCGCCGCCAACAACCTTCTCTCGGCGGCGATAGACAACCATCTCCAGCAGGGCAACACGCTGGGCATCGACCCGCGCCGCGTCACATCGAAACGCCGCCTGGACATGAACGACCGCGCCCTGCGGGAGACGGGCGTCGGACTGGGCGGCACGGCGGGCGGCAT
>JAIRUE010000014.1 GCA_031254575.1 Oscillospiraceae bacterium
AGCGCGGGTTTGTGTTCCCGCAGGTATGTTTTGTGCATCATGCCGTATCTGCCCAACGGCGGCGCGTCCGGCGGGTCTGACAGCCTGATACATGGCAGGAGATAATCGCCCGCCCGTTCGTAGGTTAGTTCGTTTATAGTCTACCCCTTTCCTTGATATGGCGTCCGTCCAGATGTGCCGCAAATGCCCGAACCGCCTTGTATTTCGGGGGTGTTCCTTTTGCCCCCTTTATACAATAAAGGAAAAGGATTGTAACAGTGGGAGCGGTACATATTGATTAAGTCGAGTACCTTCACCTCCATGCCGCTGTCTTTCAGCAGATTGCCGGTGTCCCGCGCGATTTCCCCTTTGGGATCGAGAATAACCATAGAGGTATTGCAATTCATGGCGTTGACCTTGCAATAGAAACGGGTTTTGCCCGCTCCGCTGCCGCCGCATACCAGCACATTAAGGTTGCGCCGGTGCTTTCTGCCGTCCATGCCGATACGGACGTTTTGGGTCAAAATCTTGTTATCGGTAAAATGCCTGTCCGCGTATTTCTTGTTGACGGCGGCGGCCTCGCCCCATTTCGCGCTGCCGTGTTCCTCTTTGGGCCGGGTGTTGCGCCGGGTGGAGAGGTATATCCCGATACCCATAACGTAAGCGGCGACAAGAAAGAGGACAGTTTTTACACTGTCCTCGCGCCACTCAATATGAAGCGGATCATTCAGCGCCGCCGTGAGGTTGGTAATCACTTCGGGAAGCCGCCCGGACAAACCCTGACCGCCCGACAGGGCCGGGGCGATCATCAGGCCCAGCCATATCACGGGGACAAGCCCGAACGCCGCTATAAACAAAATTTGCTTGGGGCTATCGCGCTTCATCTCTCGCCCTGCCTTTCCGCGAGGGGGTGCGGATGATTTTTAACATGAGGTCGCTGACAAAATCGGCGTCGCCGTTTTTGTCAAGCTGCTCGGTACGGATTTTATTCAGCCCCTCGATTACCGCCCCCTCCTCGCTGGCGTCAAGGCAAACGGTTTTCCGTTCCTCTTTCACGCCGCGTCACCTCGCTTCCCCCGATCTCGCCGGTTTTTCAAGCTGCCGCGCCATGCGCCCGGATATAGCGTCGGCGGCGTCCCGGATTTGCGACAGTTCGCCCTTTACCTCTTGCGCGTCCATGCCGTCAAACACGCTGGGCGCGTTATCAAAACTGAATTGTTTTGTGTCCGCGCCGTATTTTTTACACAGCATATATGTTGCGGAATAGGCGCTAAACTCTTGTTCCGGGGACAGTTCAGGGTCGGCAGCCACTTCCGCGCAAGCCATCTCATACGCCACGCTGCGGAAAGTGTCGGAAAACTCCATGCCTTTGCGAACGAGGATAGAACCGTCGAGATCGGTCATGGCCCCCTGATTGTCGGGCAGGTCGTCCACGCCGGTAATCTTTAGCGGATACTTGGAAATGAGCGCGGCCAATATCTGGCGTTCGGAGCGGGTGGGCGTCGGGGCCGGTGTCCTCATTCGGCGGGTGTCAACCTGAGAAACGTCGAACACCTTTTTGACGTTATAACCGATGCCCGGAGAACCGTCCTCTTTGGTGTAGTTATGCCGCTCCAAAATGGATATATCGCTTTTCCCCTTGATAAAACCGCCCCTGCCTTTCCATGTGTCGAAGTCAGCCACGCGGGTGGCGTCCGGCTTCTGCGCCATGATAAGCAGGGCATTGACCGCGCTGTAACGGTCGAATGTGCTTTGCACGTCAAGATACTGCTGGAATTTGCCGCCGTCACCGGCAACCTCCAGCGCGGTATTGTCGGACAGTTCAAAGACCGCCTCGCGCTCGGCCTGTCTCATAGCGGAATATTCCTCTTTGGTAAGCTGCTGGCCTTGTCCCTCGGCGGGGTTATAGTTTAGAAGATCGTCAAAACCGTTCATATTATCGGCTCCCTTTCTGTTTTTTGGATTTGTTTTTGCCGCGCTGCGGCTGTTTGTGCGTGGTGGTCGCTGGCGCTTTTTTCGCCTTGTCATCGGCGGGGCGCTCGTCCCGCTTGGGCGCGTCGGCTTCTTTCGCCTTAATCGCCGCCGTGATTTCGCGCAATTCCTCTTTCACGGACGGTTTACTCGAAGAACGCTTTGCGGAGTTCTTTCTGTTCCCGGAGGAAGGTTCGGATTGATTGCTGTTCAACGGCTCCGGGCCGCCGTCCGCTAAAGGGCGGGGGGTTGGAGGCTCCTTTCCCGGCGCGTCCGCTTTTTCGGGTTCGGGTATATCCGGCTCGGCCCGGCCTTCGTCCGGCCCCAGCAGTTCATCCAGCAGCTTGTCGGTGTCGTTGATGTCCGGCGCTTCCGGCTCCGCGCCCGGCGTGACCTCCATGTCAGCCGCCGCTCGTTCGGCCCGCTCCGCGACGATTTCGCTCTCGATTTTCGCCTTGTCCACCGTGGCGAATTGGAACCGCTCCACAAGCCTGCTGATTTTGGGCGCGTCGTCGGCTTTCACCATGATGTCGCACAACCCGTCCGGGCTGTTTTTCGTGTTCCGCAGGACACAGTAGACAATGCCGTACTGTTTCGCGCCCTGCGCGAATTTCCGCAGGTCGTCCTCCCGGATTGAAAAAATCTCCAGCGCCTTGCCGGATTTCAGCATGGAGGCCATACGCGCCTTGCCTTTGAGTTTGAGATTGCTTTTTTTGTCCGGCGATTTCAGCGCCGCCAGTAAAAACAGCGCGATCTCCTTTGCCGCGCTGCCGGTGATTTTCGCGGCGACTTCCACGCCCTCCAAACTCATGCGGACAATCTGTTCAGCGGCGTCGCCTGAATGGTTCATGTTCTCTCACTTCCCTGTTCTTGGATTTTTTATCTTCCGACGCCCTGCGGATTTTGTCACGCATGACCCCGGAGCGCGTTTCTATGTTCTCACATAGCCTCACCTCCCGGCGTAATTCCCCGATTTGTTCTGACAGGGCGGCGATTTCGCTTTTGACCGCCGCCAGCTTGTCCGTGTCCGTAATGCTGCGGGATTTGTGACGTAAAGATTTGCGCTGACCGCAAAGCGCGGCCATGTGGACGGTCACGGATTCTTTATGCGCGTTAAGCTGTTCGGCGGTGTCAATGCCGTGCTTCACCAATAACCGCGTTTCCTGTGAGATTCGCTGTACAAAGCGGATGTCCTCGCGGAACAGGAAATACACGCGCTTGGGGGACGGTTCCCGTTTCTTGGGTAAAACGCCCATGCGGTAGAGGTAATAAAAATACAGGGCGCGAAGCCCTGTAACTTTCCTCACCGTATGGAACGTGCCTTTGAACCGCGCCTCCCGGCCCGCGCCGTGCGCGGCATTGCGATCCAACGCGCTGCGTTGGCGCTCCGGGCGGCTCTGCGCCAGTATGCGGCGGCGTATGGCCTCGATGGTGTAATCCTCGCCAAAATTGCGCTTTAGCTTCAGCCCCCTATCTCTGCCCTCCGGCCGCAGGGTAATGTCCTGCCCGAATTTCATATGATAGCCCATCTTTTTGAGGTTATCCCAAAACTGCCGCTCCGTCATGGATTGCCGGATGGCCGCGTCCACGTCGGCCTTTATCATACTGTGGTAAGTGGGTTCGCCTTTCACCCCGGCCAGCCATTCGGCGTAATGTCTGGTTTGGGCGCGTCCCGGTTCCTCTATGACCGATAAGCCATATTCCCGGCACAGGGCGTCGGATTCCTTTTGCATATTGTAATAATCCTGTTTGGAGCGGTAATACTTTTTGCCGTCCGTCATAGAAACATTGTTTAGCACAAAATGGTTATGCAGATGATGGGCCTTGTCTAAATGCGTGGCGACAATCACCTGATACTTGTCGCCCCATAATCGTTCGGCCAGCTTGACGCCGATCTCATGCGCGATTTCCGGCGTAGCTTCGCCGGGAGCGAACGATTGGTAGCCGTGGTAGGCGACAACGCCCTCGGTCTTGCTGTGGCGGCTCTTAACCGTCAGCATCTCGTCGCGGGCGGTTTCCGCTTGGCAGTTTATCCCGGAAACAAAGTGACGCATAATTTTGGCGTGTTCGTTGGATAGCCCCGTCTTGCGGCTCTGCGCGGCGTAGTCGATCACATCCGATAGCCCCTGCGCCTGCCGCGCCGTCATGCCCTGCATTTCATAGTAGGCGGGGTTCTCGGTTTTGTCCGGGTTCTCGGCGTAGATGACCACTTTCCCCAGCCAGCCCTTGACCGCCCATATTGAGGTGGTCGCCATTTATTCGATTTTCCTTTCCATCTTCCGGGGCAGCATGACGGCGCGGGTAATTTCAATGACGGCGTTATTCAGCATCACAACGGCCGCGTCGTACCGTTGTACATCTATGACGTTCAGCACATTCGCTTTCCGCGCGATCTGGTTCAGGTTCGTGCCGATGGCGCGTAATTCTTTCATCATATAGAAGTAATCGGGCGGCGGCGTGTCGGTCGGGACAAGGCCGTTGATAAGCTGGCGCAGATATACCTCGCGGGGTAAGCCGCTTCGCTGGACAAGCCGGTTAAACCGTTCGGCCTCCTGTTCGTCAAGCCATAACTGATAACGAATATTCCGTTTTCGCATAGTCGAAAATCCTCCTTTCCGCAAGGGGTTTCAGGGGTTCCCCCTGACAAGTTTGTGCCTGTGGGAGTACAGGCACGTTGCTTGCTGGTATACTACCATACAGATAGGTCGTGCTTCGGGTGAAGTCTACCGTTCGCGTTCCGAACGCCCGGCAAGGGTGAAATTCACGCTTTCAAAATGAGAAGCGTCCAAAACATGGTCGCAATCCCTATATGCTTTCTTTACGATTTCCCGCGCCTGTTCCGCATTGGCGGCGTCTACCTTAACAGTCTTGGTCAGCGTTTCCCTGATACGGATGCTATACTCTGCCATCCCGCGCACCTCCTTTCCCGGCAAAAATCATTTGAGTGGATTCCGCGCTTACCACTCTTTAACCCAGCGGATTTTCGGCCCGGCAGGGTAACGCTCCGGCGTTTTGCGCTGTCTGCCGGGCATATCCCAGCCGGTTTTGTTATACCGCGTCACGCCGTCCATCTGGAAACCCACGGCGCGTAGACTTGCGCCGCTTTCCTCCGGCAAGGTGTAGGTCAGTATGCGGCGATACCCCATAGCCCGCGCCGCCCGGATTGCCGCCGCGTACAGTTTACTGTTGGCGTTCCTGTGACCGTCCAGTACACAGCACCGCGTTATCTCTGCGGTGTAACCGTCGCATTGACGCCGCGCGATGGGCTGGCCCACGGTCACGACGCCAATCAGCGCCCCGCCGTCCATGAGTCCGATAGAAAACTTGTGGCCGGTCGCCGGTTCATTGTGGCGGTGAAATTTTCGCGTAAAATCCTGACCCATTCTCAGTGTGATGGGGCATAGTTCACTCACCGGGCATATCTCCTTTCCCGTCTGCGGCCCTGCTGCCAGCGTTCATAATCGGCCTGTGCCGTCGAGTAGACGGTGGCGCAGGCGTTTTTGGCCGTGTTGGGCAGATAATCGGAACGCTGGCATTTTTTCTTGTGGGTTTCGTCTTTCTGCGCGTGGTAGGGGCTGGACAAAAACGCCCGTATCATGGCGTCCGGGTTCGCGCTGCACCAATAGGCCAGCTTGTTCATCAGCGCAATATCGTCGGCGCTCTCGTTGCCGTGCCGCCGCTCTCCCGCCCATAACGCCCGGAACACCCTGTCCCGCTCCAGCCCGGTACGCAGAAACCGCTCTTGCTCAGCGGTCTGTATGGGAGCGGGTACGGGAAGTGGGGCCGCTCTCTGCGCGGCGTCGGGCAGCAGATATTTGTCATGGACGGCCTGTAACTCCGCTGTCCGGGTTTCTATGGCCGCGCCGCCCCGGACGTTCCCGGTGACGGTGAAATACCGCCCCTCGCTGTAAATCTCCAGAAAGTAATCCTTCTTGCGGTGGCGCGTAATATCCGCGCCGGGGGCAAGTACAAAGATGTGCAGGCCCGTCCCGCTGGGGCTGGTTTCGGTGTAGGAATCAAGTTGTCCCACAACCTCCCGCGCCTGCGGCGTCAGCGTCCCGGCCCCGTCTACCACATGGTCTAAATCGACGCCGTACACGCCGTCACCGTCAAACTCATAGCCGATCCCCCGCGCCAGCCCATGCCGGACGCAATCAACGGCGGCTTGGTAGCCGCCCCACGTTTCCCGGACGCCCGCCTTTGCCGGTGCCGGTCTGCCGGACAGCAGGCTTGCCGGGTCAAACGGGGCTTTAGGCGGCGCGTCCCGTATGCCCCAGCATACCCAATTCGGGCGCTGCTTCAATGTGGCCGGTATGTTGTCGTATGGGTGCATAAAATCCCTCCCTAAAATGGACAAGCCGCCCGGTTTGGTAGCCGGACGGCTATGTAAAAACGGCGCTAGTGTTATCCAGCGCCGCCTGTCTTGCTATCGCGCCCGCTCCGGCGTCCTTCGGCCCGGTTCCGCGTCGCCCTCGTCCGGCTCGGCATCAAAAATCTCGCGGTCTTTCCTATCCATGTTCAGCAGGATATTTAACTCGTTCAGCCGTGCCGATTTCTCCGTATACTCCGCTTCCTGCGGGAATGGCCGGTCTACCTCGCCTTTGGCCGCTTCTAACTGCGTCCGCGTTTCTTCAATCTGGCTTTCGCGGCGTTTGAGCGTTTGAACAAGGCCCTCCAGCGTGTTATCAATACGGACGATGTTGCCATAGACATCCGTACCCAGCGTGACCGTGTGGCTGAGAGTTCCGGACAGCGTTACCTTATGCTCCCTGCTAAAGGTATCAAAGAATAAAATCATCTGAAAACCGCGATATTCGCCCAGCGGTGCGGGGTCAGGTGATGTCATGCGTTTACAGGCTTCCAGCAGCGCCGCGCCCGCTTCGGCTTTTTCGGCATAAAGGATCCCGCCGATTTTCATAGGCGGGAAAGGTTTGGTTATTCCAGGATTTTCTTTCTCCAGCGGGGTGTTTTGCTCCACCCTCTGTATATCTGCTGCGTACCCGGCGATACGCTCGGTCAGCCGTTTTATCTCCTGTGGGTATTCCTTCAGAATTTTATCCTCCAGCGCGTATTTTTGGTTAAGGTGGCTGGCGTGGAGGATTTTCAGTTTACCAACGTCCATTTCAAGCTGGGCTTTTTCGATGATGAGCGGGTTGCCGGTCGCCAGCGCCTTTATCTCGGCGTAACTGAGCGCGGTGGCGTCAACGTCCTCCGCAGACCTCACGGGTAGCTTGCTGGTCATAATCTGCGCTATGAATTTCTGCTTATTTTCCACAAGCTGGTAAAGGTAGCTGTCGAAAGACACCTTCTGTCAAGGTATTTTTTCAAGAATGTTTATTTTCAGCACATTGTACAATTTGTGTTATTACCACCCGCAACACAGTCTATATAAAAATTTTACTAAGATTTTACAATAAGGTGCTTTCAGTTTTTACATCCGATATGTATTCTATAAATAGGTTGAATATCCAGCAACCGATAATTTGTTATATGGAGGAAATATTTCTATGGTAAAGTGTTTCAAGAACAAGCGTATCCTCGCGATACTACTCGCAGCAATAATGGTTCTCTGCATTATGCCTTTCACGGCATACGCAGAAAATTACCAAGACGCTCCGCCTTATATTCAGCCAGTAAATCCGAATGGCTTAAAGATCCTCTTTGATAATTCTCATGCTCAAACGGCAGGTGCAGCAGATTGGGTTATCGACGGAGGTTTTTCTGATTTTGCTTATGGATTGGCCGCACATGGGTACTATGTAAAAGAACTGCGTAAAAACACTCCCCTTGTATATTCAGATTTGAGCGGCTACGATGTGTTTGTAATTTCGGAAGCGAACAACCCGTTTAAGGCCACGGAGCAAGCTGCGATTCTACAATACGTTCAAGGCGGCGGTAGTGTATTTTTTATTGCTGACCATTATAATTCTGACCGAAACAAGAACCGCTGGGATTCCTCCGAGGTGTTCAACGGCTACCGCCGGGGCGCGTATGCGAATCCTGCGCTTGGAATGAGCGTTGATGAAGCAAACTCAAGCGCAATGAGCGGTGTGGTCAGCAGCGACTGGCTCTCCAGCAACTTTGGCGTACGCTTTAGATACAATGCACTCGGAGACATTTCCGCAAACGTCATTGTAAGCCCGTCTCAATGCTTCGGCATCACCACGAATGTCAGTGCCGTTGCAATGCACGCGGGTAGTACGCTTGCCATAACGAATCCAAATGTCGCAAAGGGTATCGTTTATCTTCCAAACAGCCTGACGGTTAATGACAAATGGCCGTCTGCCGTAGATAATGGGGTATATAATAACGGCGGAGTTGCAGAAGGCCCTTATGTTGCGATTTCAAAAGTCGGCGCAGGTAAAGCCGCGTTTATCGGGGACTCATCTCCGGTTGAGGACGCGACGCCTAAGTATAGGCGCGAAGAAACTGGAACGACTAAAACAACATACGATGGTTATTTGGAGGATGACGACGCGGTACTGCTCGTTCAACTAATAGACTGGCTTGCCAGTCACGAGAGTTACACGAGTTTCTCTCAGACCGGTATTGCATTAGACGCGGCAACTGCGCTGTATTCATACGAAATTCCCGCCAACTCCACCGAACCGCAAGCGGAGCCTTGGGCAGCACCTGCTGTCGGGTATAAGTGGTACGACACTTCGACATATAAAAGCGGTTCATACGGATATACAGGCGCAAATGTGGTCACACCATATACCTTGTCAATGCCCACTCAAATTGTTTCAGGTAAAGAGCAGCCCGTAACTATTTACTTCGAAGGCTTGCAGGCAAATACAACCTACTCTGCATACAACATCGGCGGATACTCGTCAAGTGGCACACAAATCGGAATGTTCAGAGAATATGGCGCTTCGTGGCCATCAAGCTATGGGTATAGCAGTCAATTCAGCATCACAACCGATGCAAAAGGTGAAGCGACGAAAACGCTCTTTTATAAAATCAATCCTACATTTTCCGGTGATTTCAATCTGCGGCTCAGGCAAAACACAAGCAATCTTGTTACCGAAACACGCACCGCCATCCAAGAATCGAACAGCGGGTTGCCCGCTGTCGGAACGCCTGTGTATTCTCTCAATATACCGGAAATCATCAAGAGCGGAAAAGACACTGCTGTAACGGTATGTGTGAGAAATCTAAACCCAAATCAGGTAATATCCAATCTGAATGTCGGTATATATTTGACAGGCGGCACACAGATTGCGAAATTTTCTGAGGACGGCACAACTTGGACATCGAGCTTTGGGTATAGCAACAACTTCGAATTAACTGCCGATGCGAATGGTGTAGCGACAAAAACATTGTCAGTCCGCATGAAAACCAATTCGGACGGCAGCGCGAATATCAGGCTGCGTACAGGCAGTGCAAATACGCTTACTCAGTCCATTACCGTTGAGTAGACAGACGAACAGAATAAAAGAAAAGAGGCATCTCAATGAAAAAAATACTCGCTCTCCTGCTTTGCTTAGCTACAATTTTCGCACTGGCTTCTTGCTCAGGCGGCACAACGCCATCAACATCATCAAACACGCAGACAACAACCTCAAGCTCTCCTTCTGCCGCAGCCGAGACTTCACAATCTCCAGCCCAACCTCAAAACGCTAAAATAGACAAACTCATCGTATCGTTTGTTCCGTCCCGCGAGCCGGAGGAGATAATAACGACTACTGAACCGCTAAAGGAACTCCTGAAGGCTGAGCTTGCAAAACTGGGCTACGATATAGGCGAGGTGGAAATAAATGTAGGTACGACGTATGAGGCCGTAGGCGAGGCTCTTTCTGCGGGAACTACGGACGTTGGACTCATACCAGGCGGGACATATATCCTGTATGACGACGGCGCAGACGTTATTCTGACAGCTACGCGCGACGGATTGAGTATTGACTCTGACAGCGCGAAAGCATGGAACGAAGCAAAGCCGACAACGGCTTCGGACAGGCAGGTCACGTTCTACCGTGCGCTGTTCATAGCAGGACCGTCCGCAAAAGGCCGCGAGCTTGCAACGAAAGTCAATGCTGGGCAAGCCCTCACTTGGGATGACCTCGACAGTGCAAACTGGAGCATCATGGGTGCGTCCTCTCCTGCGGGTTACATCTATCCGGCGCTTTGGCTTCAGCAGAACTACAGTAAGAGCATTACGGACTTGAGCCACGCCGCGCAGTCGGATTCTTATGCCAGCGCGTTTGCCAGACTTGCGTCCGGTCAGCTTGATGTGCTTGTTACATACGCTGACGCAAGGCGCGATTATGATGAACGCTGGAACACAGAGTTTAGCCGCACAGCGCCTATCTGGGATGAGACCGATGTAATTGGCGTTACGCCCGGTATTTACAATGACACGATATGCGTCAGCAAGACCTCCGCCAAGATGGACGACGCGCTGAAAAGCGCGATCCAAACCGCGTTTATCAACATAGGCAACACGGAAAAAGGAAAGGCAGTCATCGCAATATACAGCCACAATGGGTATCAGCCCGCCGTTTCGTCCGATTATGATTCAGAGCGGGCGGCGCAGGCGCTGATTCGGAGTTTGAATTCATAGCGAAATGGCAAAACCATAGCTATACGGGGCGGGGATGGCGTTATCGCCATCCCTTGTGTCGAAGAAGTTAGCGAGAGGAACAAATGATAGAATTCAGTCATGTAACAAAAATCTATCCGAACGGCGTCATAGGGCTATCCGATGTTACGTTGCAGATAGCACAGGGAGAATTTGTTGCGATTATCGGCCTTTCAGGCGCGGGGAAATCCACGCTTTTGAGAGCCGTCAATAAGTTGCACGGCATCTCGTCCGGCACACTCACGGTAACCGGCGCCGATGTATGCGCCTTGAAAGGAAAGGCTTTGCGGCGATTTAGACGCGGTATAGGAATGATTTTTCAATCCTTTAATCTCGTAAGCCGAACAACGGTTATCAAGAATGTACTGGCGGCAAAGGTTCCGGATATGCCGTTTTTTCGTGTTCTCTTTGGTCTCTATAGACGAGAGGACAAAATCGCCGCACTGACTTCTTTAGATAAGGTTGGAATTCTTGATAAGGCGTATTCCCGTGTTGACCAACTATCTGGCGGCCAGCAGCAACGCGTCGCGTTGGCAAGAACACTGACACAGCATCCAAAGATTATCCTTGCAGACGAACCTGTCGCGGCGCTTGACCCCGTGACTGCAAAACTGGTCATGGACGATTTCCGCAGAATCAACAATGATATGGGCATTACGATACTCGTCAATATTCACCACGTTGAACTTGCGCTTGAGTATGCTGACAGGATAATTGGGATCAGAGATGGGACAATCGTATTTGATGGCGCGACCTCATCGGTAAACCAAGAGGTTATCCGCGAAATATATGCGGGGAAAGCACCAAATGAAACGGAAGAATTGATATGAACCTGTTTTACAAAATCTTCAAGCCAAAACGAATTACGCTGCCCAATGGTAAAACTGTATTGGAGCGGCGCTCGCGCCTGCCGTTGATTCTATTTGCCGTCCTGATTGCAACAGCAGTTGCCATCCGTATAACCGGATTTGACCCTGTTATCCTCGCAAAGCGGATAGATCAGTTTTTTGTCATATTAAGGCAGATGTTCCCACCGCAGTACAATTATACGAGCAAAATCTTATCGCCGCTGTTTGACACGATAAAAATGTCGCTTCTAGGGTCAGCAGTCGGCGCGCTTCTCGCAATACCCGCAGCCGTGTTTTCATCAAATAACATTACAAAAAACAGACTTATTGTATACGCAAATCGTCTTTTTCTCAGTATAGTGCGGACGCTACCGACACTCGTAACAGCGTTGGTCGCAACTTACGTTTTCGGTCTTGGCACACTCGCCGGAACTGTCGCGATAGCTGTTTTCACTTTCGCATATGTCGGGAAACAACTGTACGAACAGATTGAAACTGTGGATATGGGTGCGCATGAGGCGATGACGGCTCTGGGTTCAGGTAAGCTCTCGGCGTTTTGGACGTCAATATCGCCGCAAGTCATGCCCGCATATTTGTCAACGTGCTTATTCTGCCTGGAGGGGAACGTCCGTTACGCAGCGATCCTCGGTTACGTCGGAGCGGGCGGACTGGGTATCATACTAAACGAGAAAATCGGATGGCGAGAGTACGATAGCGTTGGAATGATACTGATTTTGCTGTTCGTTACTGTAGCGGCGATTGAAATGCTCAGTCACGTTATACGCAGGAAACTGACATGATGGAGGGGCTTCAATGAACGACGCTATCGAGCGGAAATTAAGGCTTGCGCCAAAACGCTGGTATCTTAAACTCACAGTTGCTCTGGTATTTGCTGCGATTATTGCATGGTCGTCAACCGCCGTTGATGCCTCGGGCACGGATTCCAGAGGTTTGCTTATCGCACGGGGCATTTTATTGGGTCTTGTTAGGCCAAACAAGGAATTGCTGCTTAATATGACAAAGCAAGGCGTCGCTTATCTGCTGCTTGAAACAGTCTGCATAGCGTATCTCGGTACGCTTGTCGGTGCAATTATCGCGATTCCGTTGGCTTTCCTATCCTCGGCGAAAATTGTGCCCAAGCCTGTCGTCGTTCTCGGCAGGGCGGTGACAATGGCTGTCCGCACAATTCCGGCGTTCGTGTACGGCCTTATGTTCATACGAGTGACCGGGCCGGGGGCATTTGCAGGGTTGCTCACGATGTCTATGTGTTCGGTTGGCATGGTGTCAAAAATGTACATAGAATTTATTGATGATTTGGACAAGAAAATTTTTGAATCACTCGACGCCTGCGGATGTACAGCTTTCCAGAAAATCAGGTATGGTATCATTCCTCAGCTTATCCCGGATTTCATATCGACGATCATATATCGTTTCGACATGAATCTGCGCGATGCGACCGTACTTGGACTTGTCGGCGCGGGCGGAATAGGAGCGCCACTGATTTTTGCTATGGGAGCTTATCGCTGGAGTGAAGTCGGCGCAATTTTGATCGGGCTGATAGTTCTGATTCTTATAATAGAATTTTTTTCAAGCCGTATTCGGCGGAAGCTTGCGAGAGGTTTGTGATGGCACACGAAACGCTGAAAATATACTTCACTTCTGACTTGCACGGTTATTTTTTTCCAACTGACTACAGGGAAGACGAGGCAAAAGACGTTGGCCTGTTCAAAATTGCCGGTTGTTTTGACAAAAACGAAAATACACTTGTCATAGACGGAGGGGACATTTTACAGGGTTCCGCTTTCACGCAGTATTGCAGCCGTGTCTGCGGCGGGTTTGAAACTATTGCGGACATTATGAACGTGTGCGGATACGATTACGTCACGCTCGGAAACCACGACTTTAATTACGGGCAATGTATGTTGAAAGGATATTTATCCAGATTGGACGCCATATGTGTCTGTCAGAACGTGTACAGCGACAACGGCGACAATCTATATCCTTATTCGATTCGTGAATTACCAAATGGGCTTTGCGTGGGTATAGTAGGCATTGTGACCGACTATGTAAATCTTTGGGAAAAGCAGGAGAATTTGTCAGGAATAACAATCGGCGACCCGTATAGCGCCGCGTGTCAGGCTCTCGAAACGCTCAAGCCATTGACGGATATAAATATTTGCGTATACCACGGAGGTCTTGAGCAAGATTTGGAAACAGGGCAAATACTGTCCGACAGCACGGAGAACATTGCGTGTAGAATCTGCGAGCATCTCGATTTCGACATACTGCTTACAGGGCATCAACATATACCGCTGCCGGGACGATGGTATCACGGCACGTATGTTATCCAGCCGTCGGAAAACGGCATGGGGTACGCGTATCTAGAAGTCGAAAAACAAGCGGAAAAACTTATTATTACTTCAGGGCTTCATGCGGCGTCGGGTAGGCTTCGCGCGGCTTGTAAAACTTTTGCGGAAATAGAAAACAAGGTCCAGTCGTGGCTCGACACGCCTGTAGGACGACTCACACAGCCATTGCTTCCCGGAGAGCGTGTTGTTATGGCGCAGGAGGGTTCGCCACTTGCTGACTTTCTCAATGACGTTCAGCTTCATTATTCAGGTGCGCAACTTTCGGCGACAAGCCTCGCGAATGACGTATGCGGACTGCCGAAGGTGGTACGGCGGCGTGACTTGATTGCCGCGTACCCTTATCCAAACACTTTCGTCGTTCTGGAAATCACGGGAGCGCAGCTTCGCGCGGCAATTGAGCGAAGCGCGGAATATCTGGAGTATAACGAATCCGGCAAGTTGTCGGTCGCGGAAAACTTCCGTCGACCAAAGATCGAGCATTACAATTTCGATTTTTATTCTGGACTGGAATATCAAATCGATTACCGCAATCACAGGCAATCCCGTGTGACACGGTTACGGTATGATGGTAGAGATATATCCGATAGTGATGTTTTTACGATATGTGTGAACAATTACCGCGCGACTGGAGCAGGCGGGTATCCGATGTACAGGGATTGCAAAATCTGCCGAGAGATCCGTACAGAGATGACAGACTTGCTGCTGGATTATTTCGATAATCTGAATGTATAAATCATTATCACTTAGCATATTCGTAAACTAAGTGTCGATTAGTTTGGGTGCTGTTATGCCGCAAGTAAGTGTTTGTCCTTGATTTTTTTAAAAAATCGCGCTGCTGCGTTTGAATAACTGACGCTATACATCGGTTAATCCTCGCCAAAAATTTCTTTTGTTGTAATGCTTTTACGTTTTCCTGCAGCAATCTCATCCGCTTCATCAATCAACAAACCAATTGCTTTTTTAATCTGATTGCTCTGCTCTGAAAATTTTTCAAGTAATTCATCGCCACTGTATCCTTGAGATACTAAATCCTTCAATATCTCCATTGTGAAACCGTCGTCGGATGCTGAAAATGGGCGCAGCACGATGGCGTCGTCAGTTAGTAGGCATTCAACTTCTTTCCCAAATTTCAGCTTCTCAAAATATCTTAATGGAATAGTGATCTGCCGTTTCCCGGTTATATTAATAGTTTTATGTTCTATTACTTTACTTTTCGAATTGTACATAGTAAACCTGCCTCATGAATAACTATTTTTCTATTTCCTATTATCCTTGAATGTATTGTATCAAGGATAATAGGAAGAGTCAAATTGATCTTTTGTGGTTATCATGAAATAAGTAAGTGTTCGATGTACACAGCCTATTCTGTGACCGTTTCGGCGGCATACACGCGTACTGGCTGTCAAAGCCGTTGAAACCGCCGAAGCCGCCGAAGCCGCCGAAGCCGTTGAAACCGCCGAAGCCGCTACGACCTGCCCCGATGCTTCATAAACCGGTGCATCGAAAACGATAATGTCCCGTCCAACGCGCAGGGATGAAG
>JAIRUE010000044.1 GCA_031254575.1 Oscillospiraceae bacterium
TTTTATGAATTTTTTTTAGGATGACCCAAAACGGGTGCAGCAGGACGCGGAAAAGCTCGATCACGCCGTCGGCGGCGGTAAAGCCCACGGCGCGGACAAAAACCGACAGCAGGCAGAAATACGCGACGATGCCGCCCATCATCGCGACGAGAGAAAAGATGCGCAGCTCCCCGCCGCCGAAGCTCATGGCAAACCAAAAGGCGGCCGCCGCGCATACGCCCCAGAACAGGACGTCAAGCGCCGCCGTGACGGCGCGCAGCGGGAGCCGCCCCCGTATGACGCGCATACAGTCATACACAAATCCCAGGCCCGCGCCCAGCAAAAGGGCGGCCGCGAATTCCGCCGTCTGGCCTAAAAGCGAGACTTCCATATCAGCGGAACAGGCGCGACAACAGGCCGCCGGACGGCGCGGAGTCCTCATAGACCAGGCTGTTCACCTTGCCCTCGACCGACAGTTCCCCGCCCTCAAGGCTGAGTTTGTCAACCCGCAGGCCGGAGCCGCGCACCAGAAGCGTCCCCTGCGTCGTCTTGCAGACGACGCCGTTCTCGTCAAAGCTCTCCACATCCGAAACGCCGGAAATCAGCAGGCGGCTTCGCCCGTCAAGGATCAGGCGGTGCGGCAGGTTCCTCGTCTTCTCGTCCAAAACAGCATCCCCCATCATGTAAGAACGGCCAAACGGCCCGTACCAATATATGACGGGGACGGGGACAGGTATTACAATTCTCTGTACAAACCGGCGGCGGCGTCCTTTGAGGCGCTTTCGGCCACCGACAGCACCTCGACCCTCGTCAGGCGCGCGCCGAAACGGATCTCGATGACGTCGCCGACCTTGACCTCATACGCCGCCTTGGCCGCTCTCCCGTTGACCGAAACACGCTCGTTGCCGCAGGCCTCGCTGGCCACCGTGCGCCGTTTGATGAGCCGGGACACTTTCAGATATTTGTCAAGCCTCATAAACGATCCCCCGGTATTAAAATGCAAAATGCGCCGTAAAAAGAGAAGACCTCCGCGGCCGGTAAAACCGCGGAGGCACAACCGTTTTCCTACTTATTGACAGACTCTTTCAGCGCCTTGCCGGGTTTGAAGACAGGGCTTTTGGACGCCGGGATGGAAATGCTCTCCCTTGTCTTGGGGTTGCGGCCGACGCGCGCCTCGCGGTGCTTGACTTCGAAAGAGCCGAAGCCTACGAGCTGAATCTTGTCGCCTGACGCCAAAGCGTCCGCGATAACGTCGAATACCGTCGTAATAATCGCGTCGGTATCCTTTTTGGTCTTTTCAGTCTTTTCCGCCACCGCGTTGATGAGTTCCGCCTTGTTCATTGTTTTTCCTCCTTATTCTCTTGTATGCTATAGACACGCGCGGCATACGCGCCTGTCTCTTTAGCCTTTGCCGCGGGACCGTCCCGGTATTTTTCCCTTGCCTTCGCTTCCTGCCAGAACGCCAGCGCTTCCTCCTCGCTGTCCGCTTTCACGCCGCCGAATACGTGGGGATGCCTCGTGATCAGCTTATCGCACAGGCCGCCGAGCACATCGCCGATGGTGAAGCGCCCCTCCTCTTCCGCGATACGGGCATGGAACACCACCTGCAGCAGCACATCTCCCAGTTCCTCGCGCATCATGGCGTCGTCCCCGGCGTCGATGGCTTCCAGCAGCTCGCCGCATTCCTCCGTGAGGTTTTTGCGGATGGAGAGATGGGTCTGCCCGCGATCCCACGGACAGCCCTCCGGCGAGCGCAACAGCGCCATCAACCGGAGCAGCTTGTCCCACATGGGCAAATCGCCATAAAGAGAATCTAACACACTTTGTTCCATTGCACAAGCCCTTTTTGATTATTTTTCGCAAAATTAGCGGATTTGTAATTTTTGGGCGAGTCTTGCCCCCCCGGGCAGCAGCTCCAGATCGCGCTTGGGCACTCCCTTGATGAGGATCAGCAGCAGGGCGTACGACAGCCCGCCCGCGCCGATGGCAAGGACGACGCCGATCCTCTCACCCAGGAAATAGGCGAAGAAGTGGTAACATCCCAGCGCGATGACCCCCATGCCCGCCGCCGCGAGGAACGGCTTGACCATCTCGCCCAGCAGGGCAACGCCCGCCCCGGTGGCCTTTATCACAATCCCCAGGTTGAGCACGGCAATCAGCCCGAAACAGACGACGGTACCGATCGGCACGCCGTTGATGTGGACGGCGGGATTACCGACCAGCGCGTAGGTGCAGATGAGCTTCGCCGCCGACCCGGCCGCCATCGTGACGATGGGAATGGTCACCAGCCCGAGTGACTGGAGGATCGAATTGCTGACGGTGACAATGCAAACGAAAATCACGGCTATGCCCAGCGTCCGCAAGAGCGGGGCGGCGATCCGTATCGCCTCGGCCTCCTTCTCCCCGCCCCCGTACAACAGGTTCAGGATAGGACCCGCGAGGCAGAAAAACCCCACGCCGGCGGGCATCCCCAGAAGAGCGGTCACACGGATAGCCGACCGGGTGGTCGTGATGACGCCCTGACGGTCACGCCGGACGCGGCAGGCCGCGATAGCCGGAAGCAGGCTGACGGCGATCGTGAGGACAAACGCGGAGGGCAGGTTATACAGGGTGGCCGCCCACGTATACGCGCCGTGGTAGAAGTCGCGCCGGCTCTCCGTATACCCGGCGCCGCTGACCAGCAGGCCGCGCGTCAGGCCCGAGTCGATGAGGTTTGTCACGTTCAGGACGGCGGAACCCAGCGTGATCGGAATGGCGACCCCGACCATCTCGCGCAGGATCTCCCCGCGGGGACGCCCGGAACCCCGGACCTTCCGGAGCCTCTGCCCCCGGCTGCGGAAAATCAGATAGAGCGCGGCAAGCAGAACGCCGGCGCTGACGCCGAGAATGGCGGCGGCCGGGCCGAACGTGTTGCGGGCGGTGTGATTCGCCTCCGTCCCGTCCGCCGGTATTATAACGTACAGCACAAAGGCTGTCAAGCTCACGCCGAAAATCAGTTTGCCCAGCGCCTCCAGAACCTGTGAGACGGCGGTGGGCGTCATATTGCCGTGACCCTGATAATAGCCGCGGTAGGGACTTATGAATACGACCAGAAAGATGCTGGGCGCGATGGCGCGGATCGCCCACACCGCTTCCTCCGCGTGCATTCTGGCGGCGATCCAGTCGGCGCCGAGCAGGATAAACAGCGCCCCCGCCGTCCCAATCACCAGGAACAGGGAAAACGCCACCGAGAAGATACGCTCCGCGTCGCTGCGTCCGGCGGTCCGGCTTTCGCTGACCATCTTGGAGATGGCCACCGGCAGCCCGGCGGTGGCGAGGACGAAGATAAATGTATAGATATTATAGGCGACGTAATAGAGCGAGGAACCGTCGGCGCCCAAAACGCGCTGGATGGGAATTTTATACAGCGCCCCGATGACCTTGACCGCCGCCGTGGCGGCGGAAAGGCTGAGCGCCCCGCGCAGAAAATTCTGGCTTTTGCCCGCCATGAACGGCCCCCTCCCTTTTTTGCGGCGGTCAGGGGCGCGCGCCGCCCCTACACAACCTATGCTTGTTTCAGTCAAAAGATACAAGCCGCCCCTGCGGGTCCGGGCGGAATCACGGCATCCGCTCCAGACAGCGCAGCACCAGCTTTGAAAACAATCCCTTCGCTTTTTCGTCTGCGTCGAGGACGTCCCCCTCGCTCAGTTTTTGCTCCCGCAAACCCGCCGCCATATTGCAGATCAGCGAAAAGCCCAGCACGTCCATCCCCGCGTGGACGGCCGCGATGACCTCCGGCACGGTGCTCATGCCCACGGCGTCCGCGCCGAGCGCCCCGGCGGCCCGTATCTCGGCCGGGGTTTCGTACTGCGGCCCGGGAAAATACATATAAACGCCTTCCCGCAGGGCTATCCCCAGTTCCCCCGCCGCCCGCCGGGCAGTTTCGCGCAGCGCGGGCGTATAGGCGTAGGACATATCGGGAAAGCGCGTCCCCAGCTCGGAAATGTTTTCACCGCGCAGCGGGCTCTCGTCAAAAAATTTGATGTGGTCGGTGATCATCATAATATCGCCCGGCGTGAAATGACCGCCCAGACCCCCGGCCGCGTTGGTGACGAGCAGCGTCTCCGCGCCCAGCAGCCGCAGGGCGCGCACGCCGTACGCCGCCTCCGCGTAAGTATAGCCCTCATAATAGTGGAACCGCCCCTGCATCACGGCAACCCGCCGTCCCGCGAGTTCCCCCAGCACCAGCCGTCCCGCGTGCCCCGGCGCGGTCGACAGGGGAAAGCCGGGGATGTCCGCGTAGGGAATGGTCACGGCGTCCCGGCACAGTTCGCCGAGAAAACCCAGCCCGGAGCCGAGGACAAGGGCGGTCTCCGGAACAAAGCCGCCGCAGCGCTTTTGGATAGCCTGTACGGATTCGCGCAGAGACGCGATCATGGCCGCACCCTCCATCGTCCAGTGTAATCAATATTCTGTATTATACCTCCGGGCGGAAAAAAAGGCAAGGGATGGCTTGCCTGCCGTCCGGCCGGCGGCCTTAACTCCCGATAAATTCCCTCAAAAGCGACCGTTTCGACACCCATTCCGCCGGAAGGGAGGGGAAGCGTTTCAGCATCGGGGCGATCTGGCGCAGTTCCGGCGCGCGCTCCGCGTCATCGGGCACACCGCTCAGCAGCGGCAGCGCGAAGCCGCGCAGGACGGGCAGTTCATAGGCCAGCGCCGTGTCGATGATGATGTCGGCGGACTCCTTATAGGGCGAGATATGTTTCTTCTCGCCCCGGCGCACGTTGGCCCATACCTTCATCGTGGTCCCGCCGTCCCAGCCCCGGAATTTGGCGTCGCGGATAAGCCGCCGCGTCAGGCGTATCCACGTTCCCTTGTATACCTGCGCGGAGCCGTCGCGCACATTGGCGCGCGCGCTGGCGTAGACGCGCCATTTGCTTTCCGCCGCCCCGCCCAGCAGCAGCGGGTTGAGCGCGTGGATCCCCTCAAAGACGGCGACCTCATCCCGCCCAAGCCGCAGCGGCGTGACGCGGGTCCCGTCACGGCGCTGTTTTGTAAAGTCAAAGGAGGGAATGAGGATCTCCTCCCCGGCGGTGAGCGCCGCGAAATGGGCGGTGAGCAGGGGGATGTCCAGGCACTCCGGCGCCTCATAGTCGATCTCGCCCCTGATGTCGCGGGGGTGCGTCTCCTTATCCACCGTGAGAAAATAGTCGTCCATGCTGACGACATGCGCCCGGACGCCGATCCACCCCAGTTCCTCCGCCAGCTTATGCGCCGTCGTGGTCTTGCCCGAGCCGCTGGGCCCTGCCAGCAGCGCCACCGGCCTCTTTTTGATCTCCGACGCGATCCTCGCGGCGGCGCGCGTCAGCCGCCCGTTCAAAAGGTGGTCGCACTCGGCCATGAAGCCGCGCGGATCTGTCTCCGTTTTTTGCGTGATTTCGGCAAACTCAAAAAAACCGTTGCTCATCCATCCGTTCTCCCGTTTTTCAAATAGAGGCCCTCGAACGCGGTCAGAATATCCCCCATTGTATCACGCCGCCCGATATATTCCAAGGGGTACTTGCAGTGAAAGAGCCGCTCGATCCGCTTCCCCACCCATTTGGTGACGCCGCCCGCGCCGAGGCTCAGCACCGAACACAGCTCCTCCATCATACAGAGGTTGTACAGGCACGCCTTTCCCGGCTTTGTCCAGCCGGTATTTTCAAACCCGCCCTCGGTGAACTTTTGCCTGTAAAGATAATACGGCGCGTATCCGTTCTTCCGCAAACGCTCCCCCGCGCCGTCCAGCATCTCCCCCACCGTCCGCGCGGGGCAGACCGGCAGCGCCTCCGCCGCCACGCGCGAGGCGCGCTTTCTGGCAAGGGTGTGGACGGTGATGTTTTCCGGCGCGGCGGCCAGTATCCGTTCAAGCCCCGAGAGGAAACCCTCCGTGCCGTCGCCCGGAAGCCCCGCGATCAAATCGACGTTGACGGTATCGAACCCCGCCCGCCGCGCCTGCCCGTACGCCTCCCAAAACTGTTCCGGCGTATGGCGCCGCCCGATGGCGTCCAGCACGTCCTCCCGCAGCGTCTGCGGGTTGACGCTGACACGCGCCGCGCCGCCCTCACGGTAGGCCGCGAGCTTTTCCGGCGTCACGGCGTCCGGCCGTCCCGCCTCGACGGTATGTTCCTCCAGAAATTCCAGCGGAAAACACGCCCGCACCGCGCCGCACAGCGAGGAAAACTGCTCCGGCGACAGCACGGCGGGCGTCCCGCCGCCCCAGTAGAGGGCGCGGACGCGCAGCCCCAGACGCGATACCGTTTCCCCCGCGAGCGCGATCTCCTCAAGAAGGGTCTCTACATACCGCCCGGTCAGCCCCGCGTCCCGCTCCACCGACGACGACACAAAACTGCAATAGGCGCAGCGCGTCGGGCAGAACGGGATGCCGATATAGAGCGCGACGTCTTTCTCCCCCAGCCTGTCCCGCACCGGCGCGGCGCTCGCGGCGCAATCGGCGGCCATCCCGGCGCGCACGGGGGACACATCATACCGCCGCGTCAGTTCCCGCGCCGCCTTCTCAAAGGCGGGCGGGCCCGGTATCCGTTCCCCGCCGCGTTCTGAGCCCGATAGGGAATCCGCCAGTTCCTCCAGCTTTTTGACAGGCCGTATACCGGTCAGCGCCCCCCACGGGGGCGGCTCGATAAGCTGTCTGGCGGCGCGGTAAAACGCCATGCGCAGCGCGCCGTCCGGCGGGGCGTCCGGCGGGACCCACGCCCTGCCGCGCGCCTTCTTCCCGCCGTATTCAACAGCGGCCGACGCGAGCCGCCCGCTGTGGGACAGCCTGCTGACGGCATGGCCGCCCCCCTCGCGGGGAAAATAATTCAGCGCCGCCTGCTCCACGGCAAAACGCCGGTCATGGCCGATCAGTGTGAGCGTCACAGCGGCCTGTTCAGCCGGATAACGACCGCTATGAGCAACGAAATAATAAAAAGAGGGGCGGTGTAATAAAGTGTCATCCACAAGGAGAGCAGCACAATGCATGAGGGGAGCGGCGGCGTCAGGTACAGGAATCTCCTTTTCAGCACGCCATTTTCCCCTTTTCCACTATAGTATTGTCGTCTCACCATTCTGATAGTATCAGGCGTATACATCAAACCATTCCCCTATTCCCGCTTCACCGACAAAACCCCGCTCACCCGCGCCAGATCACGATCTTTCCCCTATAATCTCATCACAGTAACGGCGCAGCTTTGGAATATCCTCTGAAATCGTTTCCCAAAGTTTTTCCGTGTCAAAGCTGCCGTAACGATGCGCCGCAATATTGCGCATGTTTTTTATATCCTGCCAGGGCATATCACTGTAAGCGGCTTTGAACTCATCCGATAAGTGCACGGTCAGCTCGCCAATCTGTAAAATACACATCGCCACCGCGTTTTTATAAACGCTGTCGTCTTTCAGCGCGGCATATGAGGAGCCTAAACGGTTCATCGCTTCCTTAATCTCATCACAATACAAAATAATGCGTTTTAGTATGTCAAGATTCTTCTGACCGCTCATATAACAAAACCTCTTCTCCCGCGATTTTCGATAAAAAAGCATCGTTGAGCGCGCCGGTTGTCAGGACATCCACAGGAAGACTGAGACTTTCGCTCAGTTCCCGCTGGAATCCGGCCAGTTTGAAATATCCCCGCAGCATTCCGCTGTCAATGCGCAGATCCACATCACTGCCGCCTGTGGCTTCATTTCTCGCATAGGAGCCGAACAGCATGACCCGTTCGACGCCATACCGTCGCGCTACCGGACCTACGCACCGCTTTATGTCCTCAATGGAATACGGCATCTTACACCCCCTTTTCACAAAACTCACAGCTCTCTGCCTTATGTCATTCCCGCTTCACCGACAAAACCCCGCTCACCCGCGCCAGATCGTTGCGCAGCGACGTGATCTGCTCGCTGCCGCTGACCTCGGCGGTCAGTTTGATGATGGCGACGCCGTTATCGAGCGTCTTAGCGGAGAATGAGGCGATCGGCAGGCGCGCCCCGCTGAGCGCCGCCATAACGTCCACAAGCAGCGTCTGGCGGTCCTTGGCGACCACGGTCAGGTCGGTGTGATAGGTGTCATTGATCTCGTCGGCCCACTGGACTTCCACCCACCGCCCCTGCTCGCCGCCCTGCCGCATTTTCAGGGTGTTTGTGCAGTCGCTGCGGTGGATCGAAACGCCGTAGCCGCGCGTGATAAAGCCGGTGATGTCGTCGCCCGGCACCGGCATACAGCAGCGGGAGAATTTGACCTGGCAGTTATCCAGCCCCTCGACAATGACGCCGGAGATGGAGTGCGTGGGCTTCCTCGGCTTTTCGGCGGCCGGTTTTTCGCGCCGCTGCTGCTGGTTGAGCCGCACCAGCTCGTCGCGGAAGCGGTTTATGGCGCGCGTGACGGTCATCCCGCCGTATCCGATGGCTGCGTACATGTCCTCGATACTTGTAAAACTCATGCGTTTCAGCGCGGGCGGCAGCACTTCCTCCTGCAGGATGGTCTGCATGGAGATGCCGGTGCGCCTGAGTTCCCGCTCGAAATCGGCCTTGCCCTGGGTGATGTTTTCCTCGTACCGCTCCTTCTTGAACCACTGTTTGATTTTATTGCGCGCCTCGCTGGTTTTGACCATCTTGAGCCAGTCGCGGCTGGGGCTGTGGGCGTTGTTGGTCAGTATCTCGATGATGTCGCCGTTTTGCAGGTGGTACTCCAGGTTGACCATCCTGCCGTTGACTTTCGCGCCCATCATTTTATTGCCGACGGCCGAATGGATGGCGTAGGCGAAGTCGATGACGCCCGCGCCCTGCGGCAGGTTGATGACGTCGCCCTTCGGGGTGAAGACGAACACCTCGTCGGCGAACATGTCCACCTTGATGGCCTTGACAAACTCCTCCGGGTCCGTGTCCTGCTGCGTCTCCAGCAGGCGGCGCACCCATTCCAGTTTCTGATTGAGGGCTTTGTCCCCCGCGACGCCCTTTTTGTACTGCCAATGGGCCGCGATGCCGTATTCGGCGGTACGGTGCATCTCCCATGTGCGGATCTGCACCTCGAACGGCACGCCCTCGCGCCCGATCACGGTGGTGTGCAGAGACTGGTACATGTTGGGCTTGGGGGTGGATATATAGTCCTTGAACCGGCCGGGAATGGGCTTGAAGATGTCGTGGATGAACCCCAGCACATTGTAGCAGTCGGCCGGGGTGTCCACAATGACGCGCACGGCGTACAGGTCGTATATCTCAAAGATGGACTTCTGCTGGGCGAACATCTTGCGGTAGATGCTGTAGATGTGTTTGACGCGTCCCTCGACCGTAGGCGTGATGTCCGCTTCCTCCAGCCGCGCGGCGATAATCTCTTTGATCTGGCTGAGGAAATCGGCGTGCTGCGATTCCCGGGCGGACAGGGTCTGCATGATCTCCCGGAACCCCACAGGGTCGAGGTTTTTCAGCGCCAGATCCTCCAGCTCCCATTTGATCTTCTGGATGCCCAGCCGGTGCGCCAGCGGCGCGTAAAGCTCCATCGTCTCCAGCGATTTCTCCCGGCGCTTCTGCTCCTCCCAGTATTCGCTGGTGCGCATGTTGTGCAGGCGGTCGGCGATTTTGATCAGCATGACGCGTATGTCCCGCGCCATGGCCAGGAACATCTTGCGCATACTCTCCATCTGGTGTTCTTCCTTGGTGGAAAAGTCCGCGCGGGTCAGCTTGGTCACGCCGTCCACAAGGTCGGCCACGTCGGCGCCGAAACGGCTTTTGATATTCTGGTAATTATAGCCGGTATCCTCAATGGTGTCGTGCAGCAGCGCCGCCGCGACGGAATCGGCGTCGAGGTTCATCTCCGCCACGATAAACGCCACCTCGACCGGGTGTATGAGATACGGCTCCCCCGACTTGCGGGTCTGCCCCTCATGCGCGAGGCGGGCGAAATCGAACGCCGCCCGCAGACGGTCCTTATCCGGCGACGGGTCGGACTGCAGCAGCCGCTCCACGACGCCGGCAAAACGCCGCTCCATATAGCCGTCATAATCAAAAACTTCCATCAAACGCCCCCCTCTCTCACATCGGCCAGCCGCAGCCGGGGCTGCTCCTGTCCCCTGAAACGGTTTACCTCCGTGCGGAAAGCAATGTCGAACCGCCCCGGGGGAAGCGATCCGCTCCCGTTGAACCACACGGCGTCCAGTTTTCCGCCCCCGCAGTCAAAAACCAGCTTCCAATGCTTCCCGCCGCCCATCGGCGCGGCCGACACAGCCGTGACGCCCCGCAGGGCGAATACCGGACGCGGAAATCCCGCGCCAAACGGAGCCAGTTCCTCAAGGCCGCGCAGATCATCCGCCCCCAGCCATTCGGGCCGCACTTCCGCGTCCACCTCCAGCACGGCCTCCGCGCGCCGCAGGGGGGCGCACGCCTTTTCGACCGCCTGCCTGAACGTCTCAAAGTTATCGCGCCGGAGCGAAAAGCCCGCCGCCTGCCCGTGCCCCCCGTAGCCCTCCAGCAGAGGGGAGAGGCCGGAGAGCATCTCCGTCAGGCAAATATCCCCTGTCCCGCGCGCGCTGCCCCTGACCGTATCCCCGTCTATACACCCGATAAACACCGGCCGCTCATACTGTTCGGCGAGCCGCGCGGCGACGATGCCGGCGATCCCGGCCGGCCAGCCCTCCCTCGCCAGCACCAGCGCGGGCGCGGCGGATTCCGCCATCGCCGCCGCCTGCGCGAGCACCTCGTTCTCCCTGCTCTGCCGTAAAGTATTCAGCTCACACAGCGCGCGCGCCAGCTCTTCCGCCTCTGCCGGGTCCTCAGCCAGCAGCAGTTTCAGCGCGGCGCCTGCCCGGCCGACCCGTCCCGCGGCGTTGACGCGCGGGCCCAGGATGAACGCCGCCGTGTCGGCGGTCACCGGCCCGGCGTCCTGTCCCGTCTCACGGAGCAGCGCCCGCAGGCCGGGATTGCCGGTGACGGCCATGGCCCGCAGGCCCTGCGTGATCAGCAGGCGGTTCTCGCCGGTGACGGGCATAACGTCGGCAACCGTGCCAAGGGCCACAAGGTCGGCGTACCGGATAAGGGGATCGCGCCAGCCGCCGGCCAGGGCGCAGGCCAGCTTGAACGCGACGCCGACGCCGGCGAGCCCGGCAAACGGGTAAGCGCTGCCGGCGCGGCGCGGATTGACGACGGCGAGGGCGTCCGGCAGGGTGTCCCGGCACTCGTGATGGTCCGTCACGATCACGTCCGCGCCGAGGCGTTTCGCCGCCCCGATCTCCTTATGCGCGGTGACGCCCGTGTCCACCGTCACTATGAGCGAAGCCCCTTGCCGGCACAATTCCTCCACGGCTTCCCCGTTGAGCCCGTAGCCTTCGCGCTCCCTGTCGGGGATGTGCCATATACAGTCCAGCCCCATCCCCCGAAGCGTTTTCAGCATCAGCGCGGTCGCCGTAACGCCGTCGGCGTCGTAATCGCCGTATACCGCAACCGTTTCTCCCCGTTCCGCGGCGAGCCGCAGGCGCTCGACCGCCGGCCGCATGTCCGGCAGCAGGAAAGGGTCGTGAAGCTGCCCCGGCGTCATGCGGAAAAACGTCCCGGCCTCTTCGGGGGACAGGATGCCGCGCCGGACGAGCGTCCGCGCCGCGAGCGGGCGGTAGCCGGCCCGTTCCAGCGCGGCGGCGGCGTCCCCGTCGGGGAGCGCGACGTCCCAGCGGTCATATCCCACGCAAATCCACGTCTCCCCTCCGGCTGCTTATTATATCAGTATAACACAGGGCAGCCGGCGCGGTCAAAAAAACTTTCCCGCGGGAAAACATTCTGCCGAAAAACGGCTTGAACGGGCGGGGCGGCTGTGCTATACTGAGCTCAGCGCTTTTGCGGAAAGGGAGAATTACGTCATGACCGAAACGGCATTTGCGGAAGAGCTGCGAAACGAAGACGAAGGCGAAAGACGGATACGGCAGACAAAAGTGTTTCGCGTCACGCTTATCCTCTGCGCCCTCGTCCATACGATACTGTGCGTTATTTTTTTTGCGCTGCGCGTCCACACCATGTTTATCTTCAACTGCTTCAGCGTATTGCTCTACATAGTGCTGATCATCTATATCGGCAGGGAGAATTTCAGAAACTGCATGATGGTGGCTTATTGGGAAATCCTTCTGCATTCCGTGTTCGCGTGCCTGACACTGGGCTGGTCTTCGGGATTTGCGCTCTACATCCTGGCTATGATGCCGGTGGCGTTTTATGTGTTTTATATATCCAGCGCCGCTGACAAGAGAAGAAAATATGAGCCGTATATACTGGGTCTGGTGGCCGTGATCGCTTTTTTCGTGATCCGGATCATGAGTTATGAGAGAGGGACCGATTATTTCGCCGAGAACGAGCTGCTCGGTACGGAACGGTTTATATATCTGTATAACGCGCTGGTCGCCTGCGGTTTGCTCTCAATATCCGCCATGATATTCGCCCGGGAAGCCCAGATCAATCAAAACGCGCTGCGCAAAAAAAACGAGAGGCTCATTTATATCGCGTCTATCGACCCGCTGACCGGACTTCTGAACAGAAGAAGCATGAAGGAATATCTGGCGTCCGCTCACGAGGCGTATGAAAAGACAAATCACCGCTACTTCATTGCCATCGGCGATATTGACGATTTCAAACAGGTCAACGACACCTACGGGCACGATTGCGGCGACGAGATGATTCTGAAGGTGACGGAAACGATGACCGGACGGGTCGGCGGGTCGGATCAGTGCGCCAGGTGGGGCGGAGAGGAATTTTTGATCCTGATGCGGGGGATTGACGAGGCGCAGGCATACGAAAGGGTGGAAGACATCCGGAAATGTATGGGAGATACGGCGTTTGTGTACGGAGAAAAGAAAATAAACATTACCATTACGTTTGGTCTCGCGGCGGCCAATGAAAACCGGACGCTGGGGGATGTGATCATAGCCGCGGATAAATGCCTATACAGAGGGAAAACCACGGGAAAAAACAGGGTCGTCCTTTCGGCGTGACGCGCGGCTGTCATTTTCCCCCGGTATGGTGCGGGATTTTCCCGGATTGTTATTGTTCGTTTTGACGTTAAAATTCTCTTTTTGATTTGACTTTTTAGCACAAGTGTGCTATACTGATATAACTATACACATTGCGGAAGGGGGCGCGGGACCGTTGAAGACAATTTTCGCGGTGGACGACAGCAACCTCAACCTGATGATGGTGGAGGAGGCGCTGGAGGACTGTTTCCGGGTGATGACCATGCTGTCCGGGGCCAAGATGTTTTCGCTTCTTCCCAGAATTGTTCCCGACCTCATTCTGCTGGATATTGAAATGCCGGAGATGGACGGGTTCGAGGTGCTGCAGAAGCTGAAGGCGCACGAGCTGTACAGCAGTATCCCCGTCGTGCTGCTGACGGCCTGGAGCGACGCGCCCACCGAGGTGCGCGGCTTTGAGCTGGGCGCGGCGGATTTCATCACAAAGCCCTTTTCGCCGCCCGTGCTGCTCAACCGCGTCAGATCCCACCTGAATGTGGACGAGCTTATACGCGAGCGGACATCCCAGCTCGAACGCCTGAAAAACGGGGTCATCTCGGTGCTGGCGGATATGGTCGAAAGCCGCGACCTCACGACGGGCGGGCATATCGAGCGAACGGCGGCCTACATAAAGATACTGGTGGACGCGATGACGGCCCGCGGGCTGCACACGGAGGAGGTGCGCGGCTGGGACGTGGAGATGGTCGTTTCGTCGGCCCGCCTGCACGACGTGGGCAAGATCGCCGTTTCCGACCTGATCCTGGGCAAACCCGGCAAACTGACCGCCGAGGAATTTGAAAAGATCAAAGTACACACCACCGAGGGCGAGCGCATCATCAACCAGATTGTCGACCGGACGGGCGAGGAGGCGTTTCTCCGCCACGCGAAGCTGTTCGCGGGCTACCATCATGAACGCTGGGACGGCTCCGGCTACCCCTACAAACTGCAAAAAGAGGACATCCCTCTGCACGGGCGGATGATGGCGATCGCCGACGTTTACGACGCCCTCGTTTCCGAACGCCCTTACAAAGAGGCGTATTCTCCCGAAACGGCGGAGCGCATCATCATGTCCGACGCCGGCAAACACTTTGATCCGGAACTCGCGGAGACTTTCTACGCGGTGAGGGATCAGTTCAAGGCGGTGCTGTAAGGGAAATGGCAGGGTTATTATTCCGCAAAGTCAAGGACATGAGGCTCGCTTTGGCGCAGGTGACCCTTGTGATCGCCGCTTTCGCGCTGATGGCGTTCACAAGCTATTCCTACACGAGTAAACTGGAGCGCAACCATCTGCTCAGAGACGCGCAGGACGCCCTTGCCTACGCGCAGTCCTATATCGAGGCCGACCTGCAGGAGCCGAAAACGGCGCTCGCCGGCATGGCGGAAGCTACCCGCAACATGGTCATGAACGGCGCGGACGTTGACAAGGTAAGAGAATGGCTCGGAGATATAACGGACTATATTATGAACAGTGATGACATGATGTCGCATACCGCCGGCGTTTACGGGATGTTCGACTGCTTCGGGGGGCAGTATATCGACGGTACGGACTGGGCGCCGGACGAAAGCTATATCCCCGGGGAGCGCCCGTGGTATACAGCCGCCGTCGAAGCGAACGGAGAGATCGGGGTCACGGCGCCGTATTCAGACTCATCCCTGGACGGCGGCCTTACCGTTACGTACGCGCGCCGGATCTTTGACGACAGCGGCAATCCTTTGGGCATCGTCTGTATCGACATCCTCCTCGACAGGGTTCGCGGCTATACCTCCGACATGCTGCTCACCGACAACAGCTACGGGATACTGCTCGACGGCAATCTGGACATCATCGCCCACCCCGACAGCGCGTATCTGGGCAGGTCACTCTACCTTCTGAACGACGGCCCCGCCATTGCGGCCGACATCCTCTCCGGCAAAGATTTCGGTTCATACGACGCCTTGTCCTACCAGAGCGAGCGTTCCGCCCTGTTCTATAAACGTCTCAGCAACGGCTGGTATTTGGGGATCATGGCGCCCTACAATAAGTATTACCAGACCATACAGAATATGGCCTGGTTTCTCGCCCTGCTGGGGGCCGGCTTCGCGGCCGTACTCAGCGCCGTCCTGCTGCGCGTCACCGCGGGCAAAATCCGTTCCGATCAGGAAAGCCGGCAGAAGAGCAATTTCCTCGCGACGGTGAGCCATGAGATCCGCACTCCGCTCAACGCCATTATCGGCGTCGCCGAGATCGAATTGCAGGACGAGGGGCTTCCGCCGGGGTTCCGCGACGCGCTTGTGAAGATCTATACCTCGGGGTATTCGCTGCTCGGCATCATCAACGACCTGCTCGACCTGTCCAAGATCGAGGCGGGCAAGATGGAGATCACGCCCGCCCCGTACGACACCGCGAGCCTCGCCTACGACACCGCCCAGCTCAACATCATGCGGCTCGGCAGCAAACCGCTGGAATTCGATCTCAGGGTGGACGAGAACACGCCGGCGCAGCTGCTGGGTGACGAACTCCGCATCAAACAGATCCTCAATAACCTGCTCTCCAACGCGTTCAAATACACCGACACAGGCAAGGTCACCCTTGAGGTCCGCCCCGAAAAGGGGGAGGACGGGCAGCTGGTGATCGTCTTTGTCGTGCGCGACACGGGGTATGGCATG
>JAIRUE010000091.1 GCA_031254575.1 Oscillospiraceae bacterium
GTGGAGGAGCAGTCGGAGGTGACGTTCGACACGGTGATCGCCGTCTTTGAGGGGGAAAAGCTCAGGACCGGCGCGCCGTATGTCGCCGGCGTTACCGTGACGGCCGGCGTCATCAAGAACGGCAAGGCGAAAAAGATCATCGTCTACAAGATGAAACCCAAGAAGAACTACCGCCGCAAACAGGGCCACCGCCAGCCCTACACCAAGCTGCAGATAAAGAGCATATCGCTGCCCGCGTAAGGGTAAAGGAGATGTCAGGCAATGGCACATAAAAAGGGCGTAGGTTCCTCGCGCAACGGGCGCGACTCGCAATCCAAACGCCTCGGCCCCAAACGCGCCGACGGGCAGTTTGTCAACGCGGGCACCATTTTGGTGCGCCAGCGCGGCACGCACATCCATCCCGGCGTGAACGTGGGGCAGGGCAGTGACGACACCCTGTTCGCCCTGGAGAGCGGCACGGTGCGTTTTGAGCGCCTCGGGCGCGACCGCAAGCGCGTTTCGGTGCACGCGGCGGAGTAAAAACGGGTCTTTCACGCGGGGGCAGGCTCTGTGTCTGCCCCCACGGTTTATTTTATGCCGGAGGGTGCCTATGCCTTGGTGCCACAACTGCGGTTCCGAATATATAGACGGCGTGGAGTGCTGTACCGACTGCGGCGGGCCGCTGACCGCGGAAGCGCCGCCCGAAAGGCCGGACCCGGGCCCGGTCAGCCTTGTTTATCTTACCACGGTCAGCGACGGGTATGAGGTCGGTATGCTGGAAGCCCTGCTCCGTGAAAACGGCATCCCGTGCGTCAGGCGCCACCGGGAGGCCGGGGAGTATATGTCCGTTTTGATGGGGCGGTCTGTGTACGGCGTTGACCTTTTGGTCAGCGGACGGGACTATGAGCGGGCTGACGAACTGCTGCGGTTCCTGCGGTCGGGTGAGTTTGCCGCGGATGAGGAAGGCTGAGATGGGGTTGCTTTCGTTTCGGTTGACTGACCGGTATCACCGTTGACCTCTCCGCGCTTTTGTGTTATACTGTACAAAACCCAAGGACAGGAGAACCTCCATGTTCATCGACACCGCCGTCATTACGGCGCGGGCCGGGAAGGGCGGCGACGGCGCCGTTTCGTTCCGCCGTGAGAAATACGTCCCGGCGGGCGGCCCCGACGGCGGCGACGGAGGGCGCGGAGGGCATATCTGGCTTCAGGCCGACCCCAGGCTGACGACCCTCTCCGACTACCGCTACAAAACCAAATACGCGGCCCCCAACGGCGGGCGCGGCGGCGGCAGGCTGTGCGCGGGGCGCGGCGGCGAGGATATGACCCTGCGCCTGCCGCCCGGTACGCTGGTCTATGACGATGAAAGCGAACGGCTGCTGGCCGACCTGTCGGATGAAACGCCGTTTTTGCTCTGCAAGGGCGGGCGCGGCGGCTGGGGCAACAAGCGTTTCGCGGGCGCGAGGCGGCAGGCTCCGAATTTTGCGAAATCCGGACTTGAGGGAGAGGAACTCCGCGTCAGGCTGGAGGTCAAGATGATCGCCGACGTGGGGCTGGCGGGGTTTCCCAACGCGGGCAAGAGTACGCTGCTCTCGGCCATTTCGGCGGCGCGGCCCAAAATCGCCGGGTATCCGTTCACTACGCTCACGCCCCATCTGGGCGTCGTCTATACGGGCGACGACACCAGCTTCCTCTGCGCCGACATTCCGGGGCTTATCGAGGGGGCGGCGGACGGCGCGGGCCTGGGGCACGAATTTCTGCGCCACATCGAGCGCTGCCGCCTGCTGCTGCACGTCGTGGACGCGGCGGGGACGGAGGGGCGTGACCCCCGCGCCGACATTGACGCCATAGACGCCGAGCTTAAAGCCCACAGCCCGGAGCTTGCGGAAAGGCCGCAGATCGTCGCCGCCAACAAGCGCGACGCCGTTTCGGACGAAACCGTTTTTCAACGCCTGCAAGAGCATGTCGGGCCGCGCGAAATGTTTGTGATCTCCGCGGCGACGGGCGAGGGCGTGGACGCGCTGGTCAGGGCCTGCGCCGAAAAGCTGGCGGAACTGCCGCCGGTCAGGGTGTTTGAGCCGGACCCCGCGCCCGAAGAGCTTCCGGTTCCGGAGGCGGTCACCGATTTTTCAAAGGAGGACGGCGTGTGGGTGCTGTCGGGGGACTGGCTGCGGCGCATGATACGCGACGTAAACTTCGATGATTTGGAATCGCTCGCGTGGTTTGAGCGGCGGCTTAAGGCCGGCGGGGTGTATGACAGGCTGGAGACGCTGGGCGCCGCGGAGGGCGATACCGTGGAGATATACGGATTGACGTTTGAATATAGGCGGTAAAGGATCAAACCGGTACAGAGGGGATAGATATGTCGGGGCACTCGAAATGGAAAAATATCCTGCATAAAAAGGAGAGGACCGACGCGCAGCGCGCGAAGGTCTTCACAAAGCTGTCGCGCGAGATCATCGTGGCGGTGAAAGAGGGCGGGCCCGACCCCGACGCCAATGCGCGCCTTAAAGACTGCATTGCCAAGGCGCGCGCCGGCAACGTGCCCAACGACAACATAAAACGCGTCATAGAACGGGCTTCCGGCTCCGGGGGCGCGGAGAATTACGAGTCGGCGCGGTACGAGGGCTACGGCCCCGGCGGGACGGCCGTCATTGTCGGGGCGATGACCGACAACCGCAACCGGACGGCGGGAGAGATACGCCATTATTTTGATAAATTCGGCGGCAACCTTGGCACAACGGGCTGCGTGTCATGGTTTTTTGAGCGGAAGGGCATACTGGCGGTAGACGCGGAGGGGCGGGACGAGGATACGCTGATGGCGCTTGCGCTCGACGCGGGTGCGTCGGACTTTTCCGCTTCGGACGGGTTTTTTGAGATTGAGGCCGAGCCGGATGATTTTCCGGGGGTGCGGGACGCGCTGGAGGCGGCCGGCATTTCCTTCCTCTCGGCTCAGGTGGAGATGGTGCCGCAAAATTGGGTCTCCCTCGGGGACGGGGAGGACGCCAAAAAGATGCGCCGCTTACTGGACGCGCTGGAAGATAACGACGATGTTCAGGATGTCTGGCACAACTGGGAGGACGAAGAGTGACGCGTTACCGCGTAAACCGCGCCATCCCGGCTATTGCGGCGGCGCTTGTGACCTTTCCCGTTCTTCTGGCCGTGTCGCCCGTCCCCGGCCGGGGTGAAGCGGCGGTCATGGCGGCCGCGTTCGCGCTGCTGGCGGGACTGGTTTTGTTTTTCGCCGGCGGAACGGTTGAGTCGGCGCCGATGCTCTTTTTTCTCGGCGCGGCGCTGGCGGCGGGGTTTGCGATACGGACATGCAGCCTGCCCCAGTCGGCCAATACCGACTATATTTACTGCCTCGGGCCCTGGGCGCAGGATTTCCGTGACAACGGCTGGCGGGCGATCGTGAGCACATGGTCCGATTACAACGTGCCGTATCTGTATATTATCGGCATCATCGCGCGCGTTCCGATGAACGACCTCTACCTCTATAAACTGGTCAGCGTCATTTTCGACTGCGGCGTCGTGCTCGCGGGGATGCGCCTCGCGCGGGTCTTCAGCCTCAGCCCGCTGCGCAAAACGGTGCTCGCCTCGGCGCTGTTCCTCGCGCCGACGGTCTGGCTCAACAGTTCTTTCTGGGGGCAGTGCGATTCCATATACGCGTTTTTCTGCGTGATGGCGCTGGTGTTCGCTCTGGAGGACAAACCCGCGCGTTCGGTGGCTATGGCGGCCGTGGCGTTTTCGTTCAAACTGCAAGCCGTTTTCTTCCTGCCGGTGTTCATCATCCTGTGGATGGTGCGGCGTGTGAGCATACGCGAGATCCCGGTATTCATCGGCACGTTCTTTCTGACGGTCCTGCCCGCGTGGATACTGGGCCGCCCGCTCTCAAGCATCCTGCTGATCTACCGCAACCAGACCCAGACCTACGCCTCCCGCCTCAACCTCAACTCCCCGTCGGCTTACGCGCTGGCGCCGGCCGACGAGAGATTCCACGACGCGCTGTTCAACGCCGGGCTGGCTCTCGCGTTTTGTTACCTCGGCGCGCTGCTCCTGCTCGCGTGGGTCAGGCGGGGACGGATCGGCAACCGCGCCCTGCTGCTGTTTGTGGCGGCTATGGTCATCGGCATTCCCTGGCTGCTGCCGTCGATGCACGACCGGTATTTTTATCTGGCGGACATATTCTGCGTTTTCCTTGCCGTGCTGATCCCCGAAAAATGGGTTTTCGCGCCTCTTTGCATCTTCTGTTCCTACGCGGGGTACCACGCCTATCTGTTTTCGCGCTTTATCCCTTACGTCGGGCTGGCGGTTCCGTCGCTCGTCATGCTCTTCCTGATGGGCGGCGCGGTCATGTTATTACTGTCTGAGCTAAGGAGGCCGGAACCCGTATGAAAACCGTGAAACGTTTACTGGTCGGCGCGGGGGCGCTGGTGGTGGTGTTGGCCCTGTTGTCGCTGACGCTGTTCAACAAACAGTTTCCCCTTATGCGCATGTCGTCGCTGATGAGAGAGGGCCGCCTTGCGATGGAGACGCGCGACTACGACGCGGCCGTCAGCGCCTACAGGCTCGCGATCTCGCTCAACGGGCGCAGCGCGCAGGCGTATCTGAAGCTCGCGGAGGCGTATAAGATGGGGGGGCAGCCCCTCGAAGCGCGGTATGCCCTTGAGATGGGGATGAAAAAGACCAACAGCAAGAGGATCCGCGACGCCTACAACGATCTGCTCAAAACGGCCGCGTTCTCCCCGCCGCCTTCTTCGGACGGGGCGCTGTAAAGCGGGTCGAACCCCGTATGGGGATTATCAAAACCCTTGCATATTCCGTCCCCATGCATTATACTGCCATTATGCCGCAATGCGCCAAAAGAAAGGAGCCCGGCCATGAGTTACGTTCTGATGACCGATTCCAGCGCCGATTTGCCCTGGAGCTATTACAAGGAGCATGACATCCCTGTCATTCCCATGCAGGTGACGATGGACGAGGACGTCTACACCGACAACGGCTCGATGGACTCCAAAACCTTCTATCAGAAGATGCGCGACGGCGTGGTGTTCAAAACCTCGCAATATTCGGAGTTTCAGTATACGGAATTCTTTGAAAAGGTCCTTTCCGAAGGCAGGGACATCCTCTATCTGGGTCTGACGGCGGGTTTGAGCGGGTCGCATGAAAGCGCCTGCCGCGTACGCGACCAGATGAGGGAGAAATACCCGGGCAACACCGTCTGCGTCCCGCAGACCAGCGCCGTTTCCCTGGGGCTGGGACTGATGCTGGACGAGGCCGTCAGGCGGCGCGACGCGGGGATGGGATTTGAGGAGCTGTGCGCGTGGGCGGAGGCTGAAAAGCTGACGTTCCACCACCGCTTCACCGTTGACGACCTGATGTTCCTGTTCCGCGGGGGACGCGTTTCACGGGCGTCCGCCCTGATGGGCACGGCGCTCGGCATCAAACCGAGGCTCCATGTGGACGTCGACGGAAAGCTCGTAAACCACGGCAAGATACGGGGCCGCAAGGCTTCGCTGCTGGGTCTGGTCGAGGAGATGGAGCAGCTGTCCGACCGCAGGGAACATGATATGATTACCATCTGCCACGGTGACTGTATCGAAGACGCGCAGTTTGTCCTGGACGAGGTCAAAAAGCGCTTCACCGTTAAAAACGCCATCATCAACCCGCTGGCCGCCGCCATCGGCACACATGTCGGCCCGGGCTGTATGGCGCTGTTTTTCATAGGAAAGCAGCGGACGGAATAGGCGCTGCGCTCCGGGGCGTATGTTAGGCAAAGTGTATGATAGACATAGATATTCAGCATTTACAAAAATATTACGGCGATAAACCCGCGCTGACCGACGTGACCTTTGCCGTACAGGAGGGTGAGCATGTGGGTCTGCTCGGCGCGAACGGCGCCGGCAAGACCACGCTTTTTCGCCTGCTGTCGGGGGAAGAGCCCTGTGACGGCGGCGCTTTCTCACTGTCGAAAAAGGCGGGCGTTTTGAGCCAGATACCCACCGTCCCGGAATCCCACACGGTGCGCGACGTCCTGGAGGGGGCGTTCGCGCCGTTGCGGGCGATGGAGCAAAGGCTTGCCGCGCTGGAACGGGAGATCGCGCGCGGGGGCGAACGGCGTCCGCCCTTGGACGGCCCGGAGGCGGTTCTTATGCGGGAATACGGGGAACTGGCGTACCGTTACGAAGCCGCCGGGGGGTACGAGACGGCCCGGCGCCTCTCCGTTGTCCGGCAGGGCCTAAAGATCGGCGGCGATTTGTATGCCCGCCCGTTCAACCTGCTTTCGGGCGGGGAGAAAACGCGTGTAAATCTGGCGAGGCTGCTGCTGGAAGTCAATGAGAACGGGGTTCGCTCGGCCAGGCGGGCAGGCGCGGATCGGGACGTTGGCGGCGGCGCGCTGCTGCTGCTGGACGAACCGACAAACCATCTCGACATCGCCTCCACCGAGTGGCTGGAGGATTTTCTGGAGAAGTATAAAGGCACCGTGCTTGTCATTTCGCACGACCGCTTTTTCCTCGACAACGCCGTCACCCGCGTCGTGGAACTGGAAAACGGCGTCTCCACCGTTTACAACGGCAATTACAGCTTTTACGAGGCTGAAAAAAAGCGGCGGTACGGGGAATCGCTTGAACAATACGAGCGCGGACAGCGGGAGGTCAGGCGTCTGACCGACGTCGCCCGCCGGATGCACGATTACGCGGGCAAAAACGCCAAGCTCCACCGCCGCGCGTTCGCCATCGAGAAGCGAGCGGAGCGCGTTCCGCTCGCCGAGCGCCCCCGGAAGCAGGCCGAGCTGCGGCAAAAATTCATGTCCGTGCCGCTCCGCGCCGACGACGTCCTGCATGTCAGAGAGGTGAGCAAGAGCTTCGGGGAACGCGCCGTTATAAAGCCCGTCACGCTGTCGGTGCGCCCCGGCGACCGTATCGCGCTGCTGGGCGGCAACGGCGAGGGCAAGACGACGCTGCTGAACATCCTGACGGGCGCGCTGCGCCCCGACGGCGGCGAAGTCCGCGCCGGTCCCTCGGTACGGATGGCGGTGCTGCCGCAGTCGGTGGAATTTGATCACCCGGAACGGACGCTCTACGATACGATGCTGTACGCGGGGTTTGGGCCGCAGGAGGCGCGTGACCGTTTGGGCGGGTTTCATTTTCAGGGCGGGGATGTCTTCAAGACGGTGGACGTTCTCTCCGGCGGCGAGCGCAGCCGGCTGGCGCTGTGTCTGCTGATGAGGGAGGAGACCAACTTCCTGCTGCTGGACGAGCCGACCAATCATCTCGACATCCCCTCGCGGGAATGGATCGAGGAAGCTCTCCGGGAGTTTTGCGCGATACGGGAGGAGCCCTCCGCGGCGCGGCGGAGCAAGCCGGACGCCCCCGCAGGCGGATCGCCGGCGCTGCTGTTCATATCCCACGACCGCTATTTCACGGCGCGGTTCGCGACGCGCGTCTGGACGCTCAAAGACGGGGAGCTGACGGATTTTCACGGGACATATGAGGAATACAGGCAGTGGCTGGCGCTTGAACGCCCCCCGCCGCCCGCGGAAGGAGTTCCCCCCGCAAACGAGGGGGATAAGGTGCGGAAAGAGGGGGCCAGGCAAGCCCGTGTGGACCGCGTAAGGAGAAAAGAGATGCTGGAAAAACTCGAAGAGATCGAACGCCGTTTTTGTGAGATCGGGGAGGCGCTGGGCGAGCCGGACGCCTACACAGACCCGGCGCGCATGACCGCGCTGCTGCGCGAGCAAAAGGAACTTGCCCCGCTGGCGGAAGCGTTTCGCGCCTACCGGAGGGTTTTGGAACAGGAGGACGAGGCGCGGGCCATGCAGGAGGACGAGGACTCCGAAGTGCGGGCGCTGGCGTATGAGGAATGCGGGGCGCTGGCGGAGAGGCGGGAGAAACTGCTGGAGGAGATGAAAAAGCTCCTTTTGCCCAAAGACCCCGACGACCGCAAAAACGCCATTCTGGAGATACGGGGCGGCGTGGGCGGCGAGGAGGCCGCGCTGTTCGCCGCGGCGCTGTGGCGGATGTATTCGATGTATGCCGAGCGCAAGCGCTGGAAAGCCGAGATTCTTTCCGCCAGCGAAACGGAATTGGGCGGTTTCAAAGAGCTGCAGGTGCAGATTTCGGGCGAGGGGGCGTTTTCGCGCCTGAAATATGAGTCCGGCGCCCACCGCGTCCAGCGCGTGCCCGACACCGAGGCGCAGGGGCGCATCCACACCTCCGCCGCGACGGTGGCGGTGCTGCCCGAGGCGGAGGAGGTCGATATCGAGATCGACCCCGACGATCTCGACATTGTCACCTGCCGCTCCGGCGGCGCGGGCGGCCAGCACGTCAATAAGACCGAGAGCGCCATCCGCATTGTCCATAAACCCACCGGCATCGTTGTGGAGTGCCAGGACGAGCGCAGCCAGCATAAAAACAAAGACAAGGCGATGAAGGTCCTGCGGGCGAAGCTGTACGAGAAAAAGCGGCGCGAGCTGGACGAGGCGCGCGGGAGCGAGAGGCGCAGCCAGGTCGGCAGCGGCGACCGCAGCGAGCGCGTCCGCACCTATAACTTTCCGCAGGGGCGCGTCACCGACCACCGCGTCAATCTGACGCTGTACAAATTGACCGCCGTTATGGACGGCGACCTGGATGAGCTCATCGACACGCTGGCGGCGGCCGGGCAGGCCGCGCAGCTCGCGGGGCAGGGAACATGACGGCTTACGGATACCTTGCGCCCCATTATGACGCGCTGATGCGGGGGATGGACTACGGCGCTTACGCCGAAACCCTGCTCTCACTGGCCGGGAATCCTCTCCGGGTGCTCGACCTCGCCTGCGGCACGGGGCGGCTGGCGGAGGAACTGTGCGGGCGCGGCTGCGATGTCGTCGCCGTTGACAGCTCGCCGGAGATGCTGTCCGTGGCGCAGGGGCGCGATTGCGGCGCGTTGTTTTTGCAGCAGGATATGACGGAGCTTGACCTGTACGGCACGGTTGAGGCGGCGTTCTGCACCCTTGACGCGCTCAACTACCTCCCGTCTCCCCAAAAGCTGAAGCGGGCTTTTTCGCGCGTCAGGCTGTTTCTGGAACCGGGCGGCGCGTTTATCTTTGATATGCTGACGCCGGAAGCGCTGGCGGCGCGGGACGGAGCGGTGTATATGTCGGACGCGGAGGACGCTTACTGCGTATGGCGCTGCGCGTGGAAAGCGCCGTATTGCCGCCAGGAGGTCACCCTGTTCGCCCGGCAGGGCGGCGGCCTCTGGAAGCGGTACGACGAAACGCATACGGAACGGGCCTATGCGCCCGGGTTTGTGACGGAGGCTCTGAGGGAGGCGGGATTCGCGGAGACGCGGCGGCGCGGTATGGAGACGGCCGGACCGCCCCGCGAGGACGACGAGCGGATCGTGTTCGTGGCCGTATGAGACTGCGGGGCGTTGTCATTGACGCCGTGGCGGCTCTCGCGCCGATGGCGGGCGTCACCGACCGGGCGTACCGCACCGTCTGCCGCGAAACCGTAAGCCGCGCGCCGGCGCGGGCGTCCGGGGCAGGTCATGACGCGCCGCCGTATCCGCTCTCCGGCGCGCTGTATACGACGACCGAGATGGTGAGCGCCAAGGCGCTGTGCCATCAGGACAAAAAATCACTGGGCCTGCTGCGTCTCGCGCCGGACGAGCACCCGGCGGCGGCGCAGATTTTCGGGTCCGACCCCGCCTGTATGGCGGAGGGGGCGCTGAGGGCGCTGGCGATTTCCGGCGCGGACGTGATCGATATTAACATGGGCTGCCCCACGCCCAAAATCGTCAAAAACGGCGACGGCTGCGCGCTGATGCGCGATCCTGACCGGGCGGAAGCCGTCGTAAGGGCGGTGGCCGCAGCCGTCCGCGTCCCGGTCACGGTCAAAATGCGGCTGGGCTGGGACGGGGGGAGCAAAAACGCCGCGGAACTGGCGAAGCGGCTGGAACAGGCGGGCGCGGCGGGGTTTTGCGTTCACGGGCGGACAGGCGGGCAGCGATATTCCGGCCACGCCGACTGGTATGCCGTGGCGGATGTGGTCAGAGCCGTCTTCGTCCCTGTCGTGGCCAACGGCGATATTTTTTCCCTGCGCGATCTGGAGCGCTGCCTGAAGATCACCGGGGCGGCGATGGGGATGATCGGGCGCGCGGCGATGGGTAATCCTTTCGTTTTCACCGGCGAGGAGCCGGACCTGCCGCGCCGTTTGGAACGCGCGGAGCGGCACTTTACCCTGATGGCGGGGGATAAGGGCGAGCGGGTCGCCTGTCTGGAAATGCGCAGGCACCTGGCGTGGTATTTGCGGGGACTGCCGTACGCGTCGCGGATTAAACGCGAGGTGGCGTCGATCTCCGAGGCGCGCGATTTTGACCGCTGTATACAGGACTTGAGGGGGGAGAGGGATGGACGAGTTTTCGGAGCTGGTGCGGACGCATCAGGGCCGGGTCTATAACGTTTGCCTGCGGTTCTGCGGAAACCCGGACGACGCTTTCGATCTCTCGCAGGAGGTCTTTTTGAAGGCGTGGCGCGGCATGGAGGGATTTCGCGGCGAATCGTCGGTCTATACGTGGCTGTACCGTCTGACGGTCAACGCCTGTGCCGATTTCGCCCGCAAGAAGGCGCGGCGGGGCGGCACGGTCTCTCTGGATGAGACGCAGCTTCCGCTGCCCGACGCGCGGTTTGAGCCGGCGCTCACGCTGGAGCGCAAGGAACTGGCGCGCGCGCTGGAGGAGGCGCTGAAACGCCTGCCGCCGGAATACAGGCAGGTCGTCACCCTGCGCGAAACGGCGGAGCTCTCTTATAAGGAGATCGCAAAACTGCTGGAGATAGAGGAGGGCACGGTCAAAAGCCGTCTCTCTCGCGCCCGGCTGGCCCTGCGGGAAATGCTGATAAAAACCGGGAACTATCCGGAAGATAGCGCGTCTAATAGGCATAAGGCAAACGGGAAAGGAGGCGGGCGGCATGGAACACTGTGATATAGAAAACCTCAGCGCGTTCATTGACGGCGAATTGCCGGAGGAAAGCGCCGTCCATGTGCGCGCGCATCTGGAACACTGCCCGTCCTGCCGCGCGCTGGCGGATGATTTCGCCGCCTTAAAAGACGGTTTTGCCGCGTTGGAAACGAAACCGCCCGACACGTTGGCGCCGGGCGTCATGTACAAGATAGGGCTGGGGGCGGAACTGCCCCGCGTCAGGCGCGTCATTACGAGCCTGGTGGGCGTCGCGGCCTGCCTGATCGCCGTGCTGATCATCGCCCGAAACCTTCCCGCCTCCCATCCGCTGAACGGCGCGGCCGGGGGCGGCGCGCTTGAAAGCGGTGTAGAGAATGCGGATATGGGAGACATGCCGAACATGCCGGCACCGGAAGCGGGCGGCGCCGGCATGCCCGGCGGCTCGATATTCAGCGGCGCCGGCCAGCCCGGAAGCCACGGAATGGACGACACATCCGGCTTCCCGCCCAAAGCGGACGCGGAAGCGCCGGCTGCCGTTCCCGTTCCCGTCCCTGACGGGAACATAACCGGGGGTTTCTCACCCGAAACCGAAATCACGGAAGACGGAGCCGTTCCTCCCCCGCAGAACGGAGCGCCGGCGATGGAAAGGGACCCTGAACCTTCGCCTTCGCCCGGGGAACCCTCGCCGTCAGACGAGATTGAAGTCAGCCCGTCCGCATTTCCGCCGGACGACGGTTCCCCGTAGCTTATATGTCTATTCTTTGCTTCTGAAACGATTTCTGATCCAGACCCCGCCCTCGTTAAGGTCGCTTTCCGCCCAGCCGCCTGTCGGGCTTGCGCCGGGGTTGAGCGCGCAAACGGCCTCGTTCTTGTCGGCGAACGCCCAGTTTACGTAGCTGATATTGTATTCGTCAAGCAGGCCGAGCCATTTTTCCGCCTCTTCAAAGTCGTTGGCGCCGTTGCCGGAGGCGCTGCACATGCCAAACTCGGTCACAAACACGGGAAATTCCGCCTGGCGGCACCTCTTCAGGGAATCTCTGAGCCAGTCCTTGTGCGTAGCCGCGTAAAAATGCAGTGTGTACATGATATTGTCCGCGTCAAGCGGGTCATTCTTGGGTTCCTCGATCAGTTGCGACCACTGCGCCGTGCCGACGATAATGACCGCGTCCGGAGCGTTTTGACGGATCACCGGAATGATTTCCTCCGCATACGGCTTTATATCATCCTTCCAGGTAGCGGGGGGATTCGGCTCGTTGCAGATTTCGTATAGGATGTTTTCCCTATCGCCGTACTTTTTGGAAAATTTATCAAAGAATTCTATGGCGTCCTCTTTTTTCAAAAGAGGGGTCTTGTCCTGCAATATGTGCCAGTCTATGATGCAATACATGTCCAGATCAAGGCATATCTGTATCCCGTCGTCAACATACTGTTCGATCCGTTCTTTTGTCGCGTCGGTATAGCCTTCGCCGTCCCCCGTGTACATGGCAAGCCTGAAGACGTTCGTATTCCAGTCGTCCCGGAGCTCTTTCACGGCGCTTTCATTCACAAACTGCGGAAACCATTGTATGCCGTGAGTGCTCATCCCCCTGAGCTGATACGGATTCCCGTCCCTGTCGACGAGGTCCGCTCCCTCCACTCTCAGCTGTCCGTGCGCCGAAACGATCCCCGCCGGGTCGGACACGCTGTCCGCGGGCTCTTCGTCCTGCGGTGTCGGGATAACGTCCGGCGGGGCTTCGTCGGACGGCGTTGTGTCGGACGGTACGGCGGAAGGTTCGCCGGTGTCTTCACCCGGTGTCCCGCCGCCGCACGCGGCAAGGGCTAATAACAGGACCGCCGCCAGCATGATTGAAGCAGGTCTTTTCATTGTTTTCCTCCCTAACCACAAAAATACACACGGCCGCCGCAGCCCCGCATCGCGGGAAAAGCCGCCGCGCCGCGCATAGAGTATACCACGTCCCGAGTAAACCGTCCAGTTATATTTCAGACGCGAAGCCGCAAACGCCTACCGCCACACCGCGTTCTTCTTGTTAAAAATCCCCTCTTTTACATGAATAACACCGCGCGCCCCGCTCCGCGCCTCAAACCTGTATCCTTCTATCGCGTTGTAAAACCCCCCGGAATTAGTCTGCAGAACATTATACCTCATCAGAAGGGGAATCGCCGCGGATTCCCCATTTTCCACCGACGCCGCCTTTTTGTCGTTTAAGTAAATGACCGTAGGCACGGCGGGTTCGATAACGCTTCGGTCGCAGACGATGGTCAGCGACGCCGGTATTTCCAGTACGGCATTGGCGCCGACAGTCATTGAGGCCGGTATTCTATGTATATGCTTTCTCTTTTTTTGTTTTTTTCTGTTTTTTCTCTTGCTTGCGATTCTGTCCGTCCATTTATTGAGCAGTGTTTTCAATATGAAAAAAATGGGGACCGCGATGAGCGGAGCGAACCACTCGTTTATGGCGGGGATAACGACCGTAACGGCATATGCCAGAAGGAACGATCCTATTGTCACAATAAATGAGCCTATACACGATACAGTAGTGGCTATGCGCGAATCATCATATGTTTTCCACCAGAAGAACCACGTCAGCATGATGATTCCTCCCCAAACATAAAACTTGCGCGCGGCCGCCGTAATCCCGCGTATTGCGGGAAAAGCCGCCGCGCCGCAAGAAAATCATACCACACCCCTCAGGGATTGTCCAGCAGTATATCCGCCAGATACGGCCCGGCGGCGTCGCAGAACAGGCCGACGGCGCGCAGCGCCTCGGTCAGCGAATTGGCCGCCGTACCGACCTCAAGAATCAGCGAGCCCGGCGTCGCGTGCTGGTTAAAACGCTCCTTGCGCAGATGGATGGGCCGCATCAGTGTGGGGCAGGCATCCAGCAGACGGCTCTGCATCTGCGCCGCGAACGAGAGATTGTCGCGCCAGCCGTCGTGCGGCAGGCCGGTGCCGTTGGTGCCGACGACGAACATCATCTGCGCCGTCTTGCCGTATCCGGATTCGCAGACCGCTTTGAATATGGTGCCGTCCTTATGGGAAATGGAATCGCGGTGAATATCGAAGACGGCCTGTATGGAAGGGTATTGCTTCACATATCCCTCTATGGCCTCAAGCGTGCGGTTGTAAGAGCCGCTATAAGTGGGGTAGTCGTTGATGTTGCGGTCGTGCAAAACGGTCAGGCCCAGCGCTTCCAGCCTTTCCGCCATCTCGTCGCCCAGCCGCACGACGTTGTAGCGGGTGTCCTCCGTCCTCTCTATGTCGGTGGGGATGTAAAAGTCCCGCTCGTCCGGGAGGAAACTCTCGCTGGCGTGAGTATGTATGATCAATATCTGCGGCCCCTCCGCCGGCGCTTTCTGTGCGGGTTCCCGCGCCAGCAGCGCCGGAATGTCGATAGAATAGGGCGTGTCGTTGTTGACCGCGACCGAGCCGTCGGTCAGGTAGCCGCCGTCGGGGGCGGCGGGCAGCAGCGTCACCTCATGCAGGGGAAGCGCGCCGGGGTCGTTTTCCGCCGGTACGGGCCATACGCGGTCATCCCATGGCGGCGGCGGGCTGCCGCTTTCACTGTCCGGCTCGTCCGGCGGAGGCGGCGTTGTTCCGTCCCCGCTCTCATGGGGCAGCATCGGCGTCATGACGGGCGGGACCGGGTCTTGAGGGACCGGCTGCGCCGGCATGACGCTTCCCCCGGGCGGCGCTTTCCCCTCATTCGCGGGCCGGACGGCGGCCAGCAGCGGCGAGCCGAATGTCAGCAGCGTTCCGTATGCCGGCAGGCGCGGCGCGTCCGGCGCGGTTTCCGCGCGCAGCAGGATCAGAGCCGCTTCCCCGCTCAGCCCGCGCGAAAAAGCGGAGGCGAGCATGGAGGCGGCGTTGAACCTCGCGGCGGTCCAGACGAACACCGAAACGCTTATGAAAATCAACAGCGGCTTGGCCGGAACGGCGAAACCGCGTCTTCTCACCTCAACGGTTGCTCTTGACATCTCCCGGTCCTATACGGACAGCGTTTGCAGGATCAGCAGCAGGGCAAATCCCGAAACGCCCAAAATCCCCACAACGCCCGCGTTCAAAATATTCAGTCCCACCGACAGCCCAAAGCCGCCGCCGGCCGCATTGAACAGCAGCAGGGCGGCAAAGCCCAGAACGGAGCGGCCCAGCAGTTTCAAAGCCTGCTTTTTCATAATCCGTCCTCCTCGCGCAGGACGCGGATGTAATAGGCGTGCCTTGCCTTGAGCGCGTTGATCTCATACACGCATTGCTCGATCAGTTCCGGCTGCGTGGCCATATTGAACCTCGCGTTGGCCTCGCTGAGCCTCTCCTGTGTCTCCGAAAGCTCCCTGAGCAGTATTTCCCGTTCCGATACGGGCGGCCGTTTCGATACGCCAAGCGCCATGACGCTCGCCTCCTCTTTAGGATTGGTAAAGTTATCCTATTCGGAGTATACCCGGAATATGTCCCGCAAAACCCTTGCGTTCCATTTATTGACAGTCCCGCTGACAGTCATTTGTCAGCGGGACTAAATTTACCACCTATATTTCAGAAAACACGGGTCATAATAAGCCCGGACGGTGAACATTGCTTTCAGACCGGTGCCGCGGAACAGGGTTTTCATCGAGGTTCGGAGCATCGAACGCAGTGAGTCCGTTACAGGCGAAAGGTTAAAGCACGGCGATTCCCCGCATGGTCGTTTTGGCCAGCTTTACGCGAAAAGCCGAAAACCGTCAAGTGTGCCGGAGCAACCGCTTTACGGCGCGAAAGAGGAAAGGTCCCCTTCATGGGGACCTCCTCTTTATGGCGTTGACAAATTTCCGGGGTGCTGAGCGGCGGCGCCAGTGCCATAGACAATCCCTTCTTCAGATGAGGTATTGTATGCATTCACCGCAACAGACAGCTTTTCAATTAGATCCCCCATTTTGTATAATTTACCATTTTCTAGGGATGTTATCTCTTCTTGATAAGAAAACGGCACTCCATATTCTTCGTCTTCTGTAGTTATACACAATGCATATGTCCACAATGGCAGCTCAATAAGCATAATAGCATTAGCTTCCATTTTCAAATCTGTAAGGAGCTTGCTTACGCTGTTTCGATTTGATAATAACTGAATATAGTTTTCGGGGATTTTGTTTCCGATTCTGCTCATTGACCACTGACCTGATGTTTTTTCAATCATATCTTGAGTTTCTTTAGTAAGCGTATACCCCTTAGCTTTTGCTTCCTCAATGGTTGGAAGTTTACTGACAAACGCTGAAGTGACAACCTCTCCTTCTGCATTGTAAACGGGTATTTCCCACGAGTATCTGCCATTAAGTACGCTATCTATGTTTTGCCACTTTTCATAGAGTGAAAAGACATCATTCTCAACTTGATATACACGGATAACATCTGACATCTGTGAGTTTGACACACACGCAACAGGCACATCTGTAGCGCTCTGTATTTCAGAAAGAGCATTGTTAATGTAGTTAGAAACAATTCCTCCCTCCGCTGTCTCCCTTAAAAACATCTTGTCAGAAATCACGTCGATATTTACAAAAGTATTACAAGGGACAGCGATAAGCATAATAACAAGTATTATTGCCGCCAATACTTTTTTCATGTTAATAATCATTCCTTTCATTTCGCATCAAGTGAAATCCTTATACCCAGCAGGTTTAGTGCAAATATACTTGTCAGTTTCACCGTTTGAATTTCTTCTCTGGTCTGTCTTTCTGATTCCGTCCACAGTCCACTTCTGCCCCCTGCCAGCATCAGGGATTTGCTCAAAAGCGACAACCTAGATGATGGTGCCGTTCATATTACGCTCAAAGCCTATGTACACTATGAGGTGATGCGTCTCATAACGTTTATATAGCCCTGTCCATTGGCAGGGCTATAGCTATCAAACGTATTTATATTGTAAGGAAAGCCCCGACCACAGCGCGCCTGAACGCAACCGGCCCTACGCCAGCAAGTCCACCAGCATCCCGTTGATGTCGCTGATGTCGGCGATCAGCTGAATCTGCTCGACCTGTTCGCTCAATATGTCCTGCGTGATTTTTTCGAGTTTTTCATTGATACGCTTGACAACGGCGTACACATGATGCCGCCCGCGCCCGTCCCGCGTGGGGCGCTTGCTGAACTCATAGGAAAACCGCACGGCTTCCGACATAAAATCGGCAAGCATCCGCTTATACCGTTTGAGTTCCGCAATATCGTAACGCTGAGCCAGCACCTCACCCTGGCGAACGATGTCCTGGCTCATTTTAGTCAGTATCTCCATGCAGTTGGAGCGGTCTATGCCGCTCATCACCTCACGGAAAGCCCCCCGCTGCGGAGCTTTGACCAGCGGATCGCCGACAGGCGCGGCCTGCGCGGGGCGCTGGATGCCCCGGTTCAATTCCGATATTTTCATCAGTGTTTCTTATCGATATAGGTAGCGCCGACGCCGGCGCCGAAAGCGTCATACGCGCGCACGGTCATCATTCCTTCCTGCGCCTTTTTCATCACGGCCCGCAAGCGCTCCAGTTCGTCCTGCGCCGTGCGGATATTTTCCCGCTCCATCCGCACGATCTTTTCCAGCAGAGCGCGCTCCTCATCGCCGGAAGCCGCGTCCGGCATAGCCTTGAGCGCCCCGATCAACTGCTCTTTGCGCTCCAGATTCTGCTCCAGGGCGGACTTATCGTCCATCCCGATCAATTCGCGCTGTTCCCCGGTAAGCCGTTCTATCTCCGTCAGAATGGTCAAGGCCGTTTCCGCCACTATCCGATCCCACCCGAGAGCGTCTGGCGGCGGTTGATACGGACAGCCTCCTGCCAGGTGTCCCGCAGTTCCGTGATAAAACCCAGAGCCTCGTCGGCCTTTGCGGCGTCCTTTTTCACATTGGCCCATACCACGGCGTCAATGATATAATTATAGAGCCCCACAAGCTGTTTGGAAAGGTCATAGTGCATATCAAGCGAGCGTATCAGCTCGGCCAGTATGCCCTGCGCTTTTTGCAGCACATCGTTGGCTTTGGCGTAGTCCTTGGCGTCGATGTGTATCTTGGCCAGCTTGAGGTTTTTGATACAGCCGTCGTAGAGCATCAGGGTCAGCTCCCCCGGACTGGCCGTCATCGCGCTTTGCTGCCTGTATTGATTGCCCGCGCTCGCGTATGCCACCATATCAGAATCTCCCCGTTTATTTAATTATTGCCCCGTGTTGCCCATTCCAAAGAGCGAGGCCATTGAACTCTGCTGGGACTGCATCTGGCCGAGGGCGACCTCGAGCTTGGCGTATTGCAGATAGTATCTTTCACTCATGGCATACAATTTATCCTCTTGTTCCTTGATGCGTTTGGTATAGTCGCCAATGTTGGTGTTGAGGTTTTGGAGATCCCTGCTCTTTATGGCGCCTACATAGTCGTCCATTAGCTTGTTGAGCTGGGTCATCAGACCCCCGCCGCCGCTCACGTCTTTCTCCGTGCCCGACATGAGGCTGAAGACGCGTTCCGGGTCCGCCTGCAGCGCCTTCAGCAGTTTTTCCTCGTCCAGCTCGATCTGGGCCGGCTCGCCGATCATATATCTGCCGGTGGTCATGCCGATGGAGGCGAGGTTGCCGCTTCCGCCGAATGTCTTGGTGAGAAGGGTGCGCATACCGTCCACCAGCTTGCCCAGCGTGTTGTCGCGGTACAGCAGGCCCTCCCGGGCTTTTTTCTCCCAGTCCTCGATCTCTTTCTCGGACAGCGCGTCGCGCTGGTCGTCGGTCAGCGGCTTGTAGTCGCGGCTGGGTTTTTGGTTGTAGGCGGTGAAAAGCTCTTTGATCAGGGTGTTATAAGCCTCGACAAACCCTTTGATCCTGTCGGCCGCCGGTTTGTAATCGGCCGTCAGCGTATAGTCGACGTTCCCGGCGGTGGGGCGCAGGAAGGTAAACTGTACGCCGTCGAGGGTGATGGAGTTGGTGTCCAGGCTGCGCGCCTCGGTTTCGCCGTTGAAGTAGACGATGGCGTCCTGCCCGTTGGTCACCTCAGTCAGTCCCAAATTATTCAAAAATCCGCTCCCGTCGGTGAACGTGATCGTCTTATTCGCGTTTTCGGCACTCCCGTCGTACGCGCCCATCGTATTGCTGACGATGGTTATCCGATCGGATGTCTGCGAGTACGACATCGTAACCCCGGCCGCCGACTTGTTTACGGTGTCCATGATTTTCTTCAGGGAATCGCTTGACGAGAAGGAAAAGCTCTCACCGTTTATCGAAAACTCAATAGGGCCGGACGAAACCGCGCCGCCCTGCAGCGCCGTCAACGCGCCGACCGCCGTCGAGTTGATCTCCGCTTCTGTCAGGCCGGTTATGCGGCCGGTGAGTTTGGCGCCTTTCATCGCGCTGGCCGTGGCGATCTGATCGACCCGGACGCTGTAGCCGCCCGCTTTGGCCGAGGCCAAGGCGCTGATACTCACACCGCTGTTTTCGGGCATACTGACCCCAAAAGAAACAAACGCGCCTTTGGTCATCAGGTTCTGTTCGCCAAGCACGCTGCCGTATGTATCGCGGAAGACGCGGACCTTGTTGTTGAAATCGGTCAGCGTTTCCTTTTTCCACTCGGCCTGTTTCATCTTCGCGTTCAGCGAATCGACCTTGCTCTGCTGGTTCATCGTCATCGCCTTGACCAGCGCGTCGGTGTCCATGCCGGAAAACAGGCTCGTGATCCGGGTGGTATTGGTTACCGTTGCCATAAACTCATCCCCTTATTGTGTCTATCCTTTTTATCGATAGTTTTTCCCCGGTCTTTAGCCGGATTTGACGGCGGGAGGCTACCACGCCTCGACGCGCCGGTTGACCGTATGGCTGAAGTATATGCCGTTGCAGTATATCAGAACCTCCATATAACACCACGCGTCCGCCGGCGTCAGCGTGTAAACAGCCCCGGTCCCGTCCTGCGTGATCACGTACCGCGTACTGCCCGACACGCGGTACCACTGGAAGGCAGAGCCTTTCAGCTCATTGCCGAAGCCGTCCGTCAGCCTTTCGACGGAAATCTTGTCCCCGACATTCAGGGGATTGGGCGCGGACACGTCAATAAAGCGCACGCCGAAGTCCTCCGCGGCAAAAGTCCATGACGCCGTGACGGGCGGGCTGTCCGACGTCGCGGAGGTGCCCCCGAAATAGGCGCGCAGCTCATAGGAGCCCGGTCCCGCGTCCATCAGCGCCTTTTTGAAGTCAAAGGTCACCCTGTCGTAGAAAACGGCGGACGAATAGGCGACGGCGGTCTTGTCCTGATGGACGATCTTCCCCTCGGGCATACGGACCAGATCGACGTGCAGCGTCCGGGTCGATCCGTACAGCGCGGGGTTTGCCAGCGTCACCGTCACGTCGCCGTAAGCGCCCGCGTAGCCGAAGGAGACGCCCGCGGGGGCGGCCTCGCGGGGCCGGACAATGGTGATGGAGGCGGCCGTTTTGCGGTATGTATTCCTGTCTTTGGGAATGGCCGTCAGCGTCACGACGTCGCCCGCTTTCAAGCCGTTGAGGTAGTAAGCGCCGTTCTGCGCCGTGAGTTCCTGCCCGTTAAGGGCGACCGCGGATGACGCGATCAGGCCCGCGTCGGCAAAGGAAAAGTCCGGGTAGATGAAAAAGGAGACGGCGCCGTTTGACGTGTTGAGCTCAATTTTGGTATCGGCGACGGGGTCCGCATAGAAACTGTAGCTTCCGCCTGACAGCGACGAGATCCCCCAGCTTTGCAGCGGGATCGACTGCTTCCTCTCCATCTCGACCGCCGTGACGCTTTTGCCGTCTTCCGTGTATTTGATTTCGCACCTGACCGGAATGCTTGCCGCGAATCCGGCGTTGGTATTTGTCTTGGCGTTGTATTTGGCCGTGGGTTTGCGCCGTATCAGGCCGCTCTCGTCCCCTTTGATAAATGAGCCCCATTTGTCCTTGCTGCCGTAAAACTCAAAGCCCTTTTGCAGGCTGGCGGAGTTTTTGTTGAGGACAAGCCCCTCGCCCTCGTCGGGCGAGTCGCCCCGTTCGGCCAGCGCGACCGCCTGCACGACGGAACGGGATTTTTTCCCGTTTTCGGGCGCATACACATAGATGACCTGGCCTCCGCTGATGGCGCCCTCAATGGAGACGGGATCGCCCGAAGCCGTCTCGAACGCCGCCGCGTCCGGCGTCAGTTCCGCTTCCCCGAAGCGGTATTTGAGGCCGGTCTTCAGTTTTATGACCTCTTTTTTATAGTCGGGTTTGGCATTGGGCGCTTTGACCTGCTTGGGCTGAGCGTATTTTTTGGCCGGCGACGCGGGGGTCCCGTCCGACTCCGACGCCGCCACGCGGATCTGGTAGGGGGTGGCTTTTATTTTCAACGCCTGTTCCGCGACTGTCAGCAGCGGCAGCCCGACGTCGGCCTGAAACGGGACCCAGACGGTTCCGGGCGCCGAATACTCCAGCGCGGCGGATGACCCTGTCAGCGTCCAGTTTTCGGGGTACTGTTCGCTCACAAAGGCGGACAGTGCCAATTCCTTGGGAAAGACGGGGCGCGGCTTGAGCGTCCCCTCCAGCGCCACCGGAGCTTCGTCGGGCAGCGTTGGTATGCCGGCGGAGAGTGTGGCCCGTCTCAGCTGAAACGCGGTCTCGTTCTTTCCAAACACCTTCGCTAAATCAATAAACGCCTCTTCGCCCGCCTTAACGGTCACGGTTACCCACTTTTTCCCGCCATTGGTGGTAAAATACCATGTCAAACCGCCCGTGCCGCCGTCGAGAGGGCCGAGCTTCTCAAGGGACGCCAGCACTCTGGGCGCGGTCACCGGTATCCCGCTCGTTCTTGTGTCCAGAAAACCCGGCTTGTTATCGCCTTCGATGCGGACACATACGGAATACGGGAAACAGGACGGCAGAAAACTCGCCGTCAGGGCCGTACCGCCGCGCTCGTACGCCGAGCCCAGCGGGAGCCATTTGGGTGTGAAGCCCGCGGGAGGTTTATCGGGAATAAGGGCGTATTCAAAGCGGGTGTAAATATTGCCCGGCACGGCGGTCAGAGAACCGTCGGTCACCGTCACGGCAGGGAGGTCGCCCATACTGCCCGCCGTCACAGGCGCCGATACGCCGGGCGGCAGCGGGCGCGCCGACACGGAAACCGCGGCGGCGGGCGCGGGCGGAAACAGGCCCAGCAGCAGCATAAGCGCCAGCAAAAGGCCTCCTGTTCTTTTCATATCCGGCAATCTCCTTTATAAAAGGCTTATAGTAATCCTGTCACTATCATTATATACTATCGATACTTCCTCCGCAAGACTTAACCAACAGAGTATAAAGATCCCGCCTGGAGCACCCCGTTTCTTCGGCGGCGGCACGGGCGGCGGCCGAAAGGGACAGACCCTCTCCCCGAGCCCGTTCCGCCAGCGCCAGCGCCTCCTCCAACGGCACGGACGCGGGCGGGGACGCCCCCTCAATAACCAGTGTCAATTCCCCCCGCGGCGGCGTCTTCTCAAAATGGAGAAGCATCTCCGCCAGCGTCCCGCGCCGCGTCTCCTCGTGCAGTTTGGTCATTTCGCGCGAGACGGAGACGCGGCGGTCGCCCCATGACTCCAGCATGTCGCGCAGGGTGCGGAGCAGTTTGTGCGGCGCTTCGTAAAACACCAGAGCGCGGCGCTCTTCTTTCAGCGACGCCAAATGCTCCCGGCGGCTCTTTGAAGCCGTGGAGAGAAATCCCTCAAAACAAAAACGCCCCGCCGCGAGACCGCTGAGGGCCACCGCCGCCGACACCGCGCAGGGACCGGGCACGGCAAACACTTCGATCCCCCGTTCCGCGCAGCCCGCCACAAGCTCCAATCCCGGGTCGCTGACCGCCGGCATCCCCGCGTCGGTCACCAGCGCCCCGCTTCCGCCCGCCGCGAGCCGCTCAAGCAGCGCGGGGCCGCTGACCGCCCGGTTGTGCTCATGGTAGCAGAAAAGCGGCGTGTGAATGTCAAACCGCGCCAGCAGCTTCATGGTGACGCGCGTATCTTCCGCCGCGATAAAGTCGCAGCGGCGCAGCGTTTCAATGGCCCTGGGCGACATGTCGCCCAGATTTCCCAACGGGGTGCCGACAAGATAGAGCGGCATGGGACCTCCCCCCAACGGCAACAGGGGACGCCCGCTTCAGACGTCCCCGCTGTTCCTAATGTTTTTACTGTTCTATCGCGGTGACGGGGCAGACTTCCGCACAGGCGCCGCAATCCACGCATGTATCGGGGTCAATGATATACAGATCCTCCCCGGCCGAAATCGCGCTGACCGGGCACTCGCCCTCGCATGTGCCGCAGCTGATACATTTTTCGTTGATTTTGTATGCCATAACCCGTTTCCTCCTTTGTTTTAACGGTATCCATACCGCGCGAATTTTATTGTACCACGTCCCGGAAAAAAATCAAGTCCCCCGCCGTAAAGTTTCCGTATTGCTCTTCACGTAAAAAATCGCCGCAAACAGCCCCCGGGAATCGCTGCTTGCGGCGGACGGGCGGCGAATCCGCCCTATTCCCCCTTGTATTTTTTCCGCGTCGCCAATCCGCCGCGAAGATGCCTCTGCGCTTTATTCTCCTCCAGAACCTCTTTTACGGCGGCGTACAGCGCCTGATTGCATACCCTAAGCCTGTCGGACAGGTCTTTATGTACGGTACTCTTGGAAATGCCGAATTTTTTTGCGGCGGCGCGTACCGTCGCCTTGGTCTCTATAATGTAAGCGGCTACCTCGCAAACCCTTTCCTCGATATTTCCTTTCAAGCGCTGTCCCCTCCCTCTCCAAGCGCGTACCGGCTTGGGTTTCCCTACATGTATATGCGGCGCGCGGCGCTTTGTGAACAGCAATTGTCACAACGCGCTTTTCCTTTGCCGCGAAGCGTGGTATACTGGAAACGGACGGAGGGATTCCATGTCGTCGTTCGCGCTCAAAATGCTCGCCATGTTCACAATGCTCGTCGACCACATCGGCGTGGCGTTCGGCCCGCATATGCGCCTCTCCCTGTACTTCCTGTGCCGCACGGTGGGGCGGCTCGCCATGCCGCTTTTCTGCTTTATGATCGCCGAGGGGCTGTTCCATACGCGCAACGCGAAAAAATACCTGCTGCGGCTCACCCTGTTCGCGCTGGTCAGCGAGGTGCCGTTTGACAGGCTGTTTATGGGCGAATGGCTGGAGTATTCGTTCCAAAACGTCGGCTTTACGCTGCTTTTGGGCTTTTTGGGCATCCTTTTGTTTGACAGTTTCGCGGCGCAGGGAAACAAGGCGGCCGCGCTGGCCGCCATCCTCGCCGTCGGCCTGGCGTCGGTGCTGATCCGTTCCGACTACACGGCATTCGGCGTCTATTATATCTTTGTCTTCTACTACTTTCGCAGCAACCCCCGGGGGCGCGCCGCCGCGCTGGCCACCGGCGTGCTGCTGTGCGCCGTGTCGCTGCTGACATCCGGGGAGGACTGGCGGTACGCGCTCGCCACGCTGGCCGCCGTGACCGCCGTTATCCCGATCGGGCTCTATTCCAACGAACGCGGACGGGACAGCTCCGCGGTGCGGATGGCATTCTACGCCTTTTACCCGGCGCATCTGCTGATCCTGTACGCGGCGACGCTGCTGCTCCCTATGCCGTAACTCGCAAAAAAGGGGCAAACTCATGAACACGGATCTTTTTACAGGCAAAGCTCAGGCATACGCCAGCGCGCGGCCGGGGTATCCGGACAAGGCGATGGCGTATATCCGCTCGCTCTGCCCGCCGGGCGCGGTATTCGCCGACATCGGCGCGGGGACCGGGAAGTTCACGGCGGCGTTTTTCACAAACCCCGCCGCAAAGGAATTTTTGAATCCCGTCTCTTATACGAGGGACAGCTGGCTTCGCTATATGACGTCGCATTCCCACGACCCGCTGCCGTCCGATCCCGGATATGAGGCGCACATCGCCGAAATGAACGCGATGTTCGGCCGGGAAAACGAGAATGGCCTGATGCGCCGCGGCACCGTCACAAAGGTGTACAGTGAAAGGATAGATTAAAAAACGGCCCGACGAGCCGGCAAGCGCCTCGTTGACCACATCCCGGCAATAGACCTTGCCCCTGTAACGCCCCATGACCGTCCGCATATGCATCAATTCATCAAAAAAACAAGCGCATATACAGCCAGGCCGATTACTGAGACCAGCAGATGCTTTTTGTTCTCACGCAAGCAGTACAGCACGGCAAATATAACGCTTAATAAAAACGGTATCCCCAATCCCGCCGCCTTGGGCAATGTTGTTCCCGCGTCACCGGACATCGTAACCTGAAGCACCAGCGTATCAGGCAGGATAATCCATCCGGCAACCGCCGATACGATCGAAACAAGTATAATACCCGCTGTCAGGAAAAACTTCAACCTTTTAATCTCATTCCCTCCTTTTGACGCGGTTCCGCCTCATACCGACGCCAGTTTATCACGCGTAAAGCCGCGGTAAGCCGCGATCCTTCTCTCGCCGTCGTCCCTGTCCGCGCCCCTGGTCATGACGTACACCTTGAGCTTGGGCTCGGTCCCCGACGGACGGATGGCCCTGTTAAACGGGAACGGAACAATCGTAAAGCTCGTGCGGGGCAATATCCTGCCCGCCGGCCCATTGGATTGTGTTTCCGGCGATGTGTACTGTCTTAAAAAATTCTGCGTCTCTTAATTGTCCAAACCAGTCCCCGCTGATATAAGGCATTACGTCAAAAATTTTCTGTTCTCCCGTGTCAAAAGCAACCATTACCTTGTAATCGGTCAGCGGATTCACCTTGAGAATTTTGGGCTGCAACATAACTGGAACCTCCTTACCGTAACGGATCGATTTTGAAATGTTCCCGGCCTTCACTTAACAATTTCCAGTTTGCCTCAAGGTCTTCTTTGTGTATTTCCGCCCAGGCAGTCACTAGTTTTAGCTTCTTTTGAGGGATACTTCCCTCAATCACTTCACCGTCAAAGGTGACAGCAACTTCCTGTCCCTGATATTCCGCGTGAAAATGTGGCATATGATGCTTGCCGCTTATCTCGCGGTACATGGTAATAATGACTCCATAGAATACGCTAAGCGTTGGCATAATTAAAATCCTCCCTGTTCACAGTATAAATCATCTGTCCGTTTTTATCAGAATTTGAAAGCACAACTTCACGACGATCTACTCATACCGACGCCAGTTTATCACGCGTAAAGCCGCGGTAAGCCGCGATCCTTCTCTCGCCGTCGTCCCTGTCCGCGCCCCTGGTCATGATGTATACCTTGAGCTTGGGCTCGGTTCCCGACGGACGGATGAGGTAGTGGGTCCCGTCGGCCATCTCATAGCACAGCACGTCGGAACCCGCCGGATTGACGGGCGTGACCGCGCCGCCGCCCCGGGCGCGCCGGGTCCCCACCTGATAGTCTGTCAGCGCGGCGGTCTGCACGCCCGCGATTTCGGAGAGCGGCAGGCCGCCCTCCCCGCCGCCGGGGGCCGTCCCGGCTTGGGGCGCGCCGCCGCCCCGCAGCCGCCGCATCAGCCGCTTCATCCTGTCAAGCCCGTCCACGCCGGGCATGACAAGGTTGACCGTTTCCTCCCTGTAATATCCGTACCGCTCATACAGCGCCTCCAGCGCGTCGTACAGCGTCAGCCCCTCCGCGCCGTAAAACGCCGCCATTTCGGCAATCAGCATCGACGCGACAACGGCGTCCTTATCGCGGGCCTGATCGCCCGCAAGGAAACCGTAGGACTCCTCAAAGGCCAGAATGAACCGCTCCCCGCGCTCCTCCAGCTCCTTTATCTTCTCGGCTAAGAACTTAAACCCCGTGAACGTGTCATACCAAGGTATGCCCGCGCCCTCCGCGACGGCGGCGGCCATCGGGGTCGTGACGACGGTTTTGACAAACGCGGGCTTGCCGGGCATTGTCCCGTTCCGCTGGCGCGCCTTGATTATGTAGTCCAGCAGCAGGACGCCGGTCTGGTTGCCGGAGAGGGTGACAAAGCCGTCCCGGGCGTCCGGCTGTTCTCCCTCGGACGCCCCCCGCCGCACCATGATCCCCACCCTGTCCGCGTCGGGGTCGGTGCCGATGATAAGGTCGGCCTGTACCCGCCCGGCCAGTTCAATCGCCAGGGCAAAGCCCTCCTTGTCCTCCGGATTGGGCGATTTTACGGTGGGGAAATCCCCGTCCGGCGTCATCTGCTCCTCGACGCAGACGATATTTTCAAATCCCGCGCGGCGCAGGATACGCGGCACAAGCTCGCGCCCGCAGCCGTGGAAGGGGGTGTAGACGATCTTCATATCCCGCGCGGCGCGGCGCGTCTCCCCGTCCGCAAGGCTCTGGGTAAACACCGCGTCAAGATAGGATTCGTCCGTCTCCCCGCCCATCACCGTCAGAAGGCCCCGGTCCCGCGCCTCCCGCTCGGTGATAAGCCTGATTCCCTCAAAGACCGAAACCCTGTCGCGTTCGTGCGCCACGGCGTCGGCGTGGTCGGGCGGGAGCTGCGCGCCGTCGCTCCAGTAAACTTTGTAGCCGTTGTACTGCTTGGGGTTGTGCGACGCGGTGATATTGATCCCGGCGAGACAGCCGTAACGCCGTATGGCGAACGACAGCTCCGGCGTGGGGCGCGGGCCGTCAAACAGGCGGACGGCAATGCCGTTGGCAGCCAGCACGCAAGCAGCTTCCCGCGCGAACGCCCCGGAATTGTTGCGCGTGTCATAGCAGACGGCCACCCCGCGTTCAGCCCCGCCCTCTTTCAGCACCAATTCCGCCAGAGCCTGCGTGGTGCGCCGCACGATATGGCGGTTCATGCACCGCAATCCGGTCTGCATGACGCCGCGCAGCCCCGCCGTACCGAAGTCCAGCGGCGCGAAGAACCTCTCCTCAATCTCCTTTGGGTCCTTTTCGATGGCGAGCAGTTCGGCCCGCTCGTCCCCGCTCAGCGCGGGGCTTTCGAGCCACTGCCTGTAAGATTCCTGTGCCGTCATGATGATTTCCGCCTTTCTTTACGTTATACCGGATTGATCGCCAGCGCGACGCCCAGCAAAACCGGCATCGTCACCATCGAGAGCAGCGTGCAGTACGAAACGGCTCTTGCCGCCAGCGCGGTATTGCCGTCAAATCGCGCCGCGAACAGCAGCACATTGGTGGCGCTGGGCGCGGCGGCCAGGATGAGCGCGGCGGCCAGCCACAGCCCCGACAGGCCCAGCGCGTACGAAACGGCCAGCGCGGCGGCGGGGATGACAAGCAGTTTTACCGCGACCGCCGCCCACATACCCCCCTCCCCTCTTTGGGGGCGCAGCGAGGTCGTGAAGAGGTAATACCCCAACACCATCATGGCGACGGGCGAATTGAGCGCCGAGAGGAGGCGGATGGGTTCGCTGACCAGATCCGGCGGGTCGAACCGCAGCGCGGCGACGGCCAGCCCCACAAGAAGGGAGGTTGTGCCGGGATTGAGAAATATGGAGCGCACAGAGAGCTTTTTGCCGGGCCGGAAAAGAGAAACCCCGTAAGTCCAGGCAAACAGGTTGAAGACGGCTATGTAAACCGAGATATAGACGACGCACTCCGTCCCCAAAACGCCCCTGGCCAGCGGAATGCCCATGAATCCGCAGTTGGAAAACGTCAGGGCCATGCGGTAAACGCTTTTGCGCTCCGCCTGTTCGCGCCGGAAAACCGGAAGGGAGATGAGAATCCCGGCGATATGCGCGATAACGGCAAACACGGCGGTCCTGGCCATCCCGCCGACCAGCTCAGGGGTAAAGTCCGCCGTGAGGAACGAGTCGATGATGACGCAGGGCGTCGCAAAGTAAAAGACGATATTGGTCATCTGTTTCGCGCCGTCCCGGCTGAGCCAGCCCGCCTTTGCGGCAAGCCCGCCGGCCCCCATCAGAACAAACAGGATGGCGGCCTGTCTGGCGACTAAAAACGTATTCTGAAGCAAATGACCATCTCCCGAAAGATATTGTATCCCACCCGCGATAAAATGTAAAGGACAAACAGAAACACATAAATTTTGTGCCGTATGGACCTTGACAGCGCGCCGGAAATATTGTATACTACGCAACATAAGCGAGAGTGGCGGAACTGGCAGACGCGCACGTTTGAGGGGCGTGTGGTGTACACCGTACGGGTTCAAGTCCCGTCTCCCGCACCATTTGTCCCATAGGCGAACCCTTTTGCGGTTTGCCTGTGGGTACTTTTATGCCCTTATCGCTGGCGTTGCAGTAGATTTCTACTCTGGCGTCATCACCGTCGTACAGATAAATCTTGTTGACGAAGGTATCTATCAGGGACGCCCGAAACACGGGATTATCTCTATCGCCGTTTTTGAACTTCTCAAAGAAAAAGTGGACTTCATCATAGGTGAGGACAGGGCGTATCATCTTCTCCCTCGCAAGCTGGGCTTCAAAGTCGGATTTTTCTGATTGCCGTTTTTCAATTTGCGACGACAGGACATCGACAGCCTTACCCTGCTCTATAGCTTTTATGAGGTTTACCGTAGCCTCCTCGTTCTCTTTGAGTAACCGTCTGAGCCGCTTGACCGTAGCGGTATTTCCTTCTTTCACGGATAGGTCAGCTATCTTCTTTGCAAT
>JAIRUE010000023.1 GCA_031254575.1 Oscillospiraceae bacterium
TAACGCGGATTGCCTCCGTCCAGACGGAACGGATGTTATATCCGGTTCCACCAAAAATTCCACCGTTCAATGGTGGATGATGCGTTCTAAACTGAATTATTTGCAGTAAAAAAGTGACGTAAAAAACCCTGTATTCCTTGGCAATACAGGGTTTTTCTATTGGTGACCCGTAGGGGAATCGAACCCCTGTTACCGCCGTGAAAGGGCGGTGTCTTAACCGCTTGACCAACGGGCCGCGCCGCGCCCCGTCGCGCCCTGCGGCCGGAGCGGCTCCTTTTGTGGTAGCGGCGGTTGGAATTGAACCAACGACACTGCGGGTATGAACCGCATGCTCTAGCCATCTGAGCTACGCCGCCGTACCGGACTCTTAGAGCAGGGGTATTATACAACGCCCCTGTGATACATGTCAAGTATTGTTTGGGAAGTCCGCAAAAACGTCTGTAAAAGCACGCTCAGTACCGCAGCAAATACCGCGCGTCTTCCCGTAAAAACGCGGCGGTCATCGCCCTTAAAGGGTTGGCGCGCATCAGGCGCGCGGTGGCGTCCCCAAAACGCCCCATGAACAGTATGCCCTGCTGAAGGGCGAACGGCTCAAGTTTGCTGAATGTTTCCGAACCCAACGGCGCGCAGTGGCGGTATTGGGGCGTATACAGCCGGCTGCCCTGACGGTTGATAACATACAGGTCGGTCTTATTGGGGGAAACGGAACCCCCGGCATTATCCCATTCCTCGACGCCGTGGATATATGTGTTCCGCGTAAAATTCACGCCTATCAGCAATATCTGCGCGTCACGCTCCCACAGCTTGTAATACGCGCCCCCTTTGCCGCAGGGCGTCTCGATCCGCTCCTCGCCGGATACGAATTCCTCCGCGTCCGCGCCGGCCGCCGCCAGCGAATGGGTGGGGTGCAGCGAACGGAAAACGCCCTCCCTCTTGCGGAACAGTTCCGTTAACACGCCGACGCAGGAAGGGGTATATAAGACGTCCATCACCGGGTTTCTCAACCCCACGTTATCCCATGTGTGGCTGGGCAGCACCAGTAACCCCGGCCGCATGTATTCCGACAGCGCGTCCAGCACGGTATCGCCCCGTCCCTCGGTTTCACCCACTGCCTTATATGATATATGGACCATCAGCGTGCCGCCCGGGTCGACGCCCAGCGCGGACAGATGCGCCAGCAGGTCTTGTTTTGTGTGCATAACCTCTCATCCTCTCCAAACGCCGCAAATTACCCTGAACCGGCTGTATATTATGTCCCGGCGCGGCTTCCAAGCGCGTCCCCCGCCGGATTGTCACGATTATATACCGCGGCGCGGAGGAACGCAAGGACTGTTTGCCGCCCCGGATGATAACCCTTCTTGACAGGACGGTTCCTCACACAGTATAATATCCCCGGCGGGAAAAAAAGAGCTATATATAGGGGGTTACACCGTTGAATTCCATTTTTTCCAAAAACGTCGATCCCCGATGTGTATACTGCAAGTGGAGCCAGCCTCTGAACGCCAAAGAGATCGCCTGTGTCAAGCGCGGCGTCATGGCGGCGTATGACCGCTGCGGCTCTTTTCGTTATGAGCCCCTTAAGCGCGTCCCGCCCCGCCCCGCGAAACTGGGCAGGGATTATAAGGCGGAGGATTTTACCTTGTGAGCGAAAGCGCGGCGGGGGACGCACTCCCCGGTATCCCGTGGTATCCCTGAAAACTACTATGCGAGGAGCGGTAGCATGAAGTGCCCGTTTTGCGGTTTTTTGGAGAGCAAAGTGGTCGATTCGCGCCCGGCCGAGGAGGGCGGGAGTATCCGCAGACGGCGGGAGTGCCTGAAGTGCGGCAAGCGTTTTACGACGTACGAGACGATCGAGAGCCTGCCGCTGCTCGTCGTCAAAAAGGACGGCACGCGCCAGTCCTTTAACCGCTCGAAGCTGCTGAACAGCCTGCTGCGGGCCTGCGACAAGCGCTCCGTTACGCTGTCGCAGCTTGAGGAGATGGCGGCGGACATCGAGCAGCAGCTGCTCAACAGCCTTGAGCGCGAGATCCCCTCGTCAAAGCTGGGCGATCTGGTGATGGAACGCCTGCGCGGCGTCGACGAGGTGGCGTATGTGCGGTTCGCGTCGGTTTACAGACAGTTTAAGGATGTGTCGACCTTTTTGACCGAGGTCGATAAACTGCTCAATTCACGCCAGCCGTGAGCAGTGGAGGGTTATCAGCGATGAAGCGTTTTTGGCCCGCGCTGCTTGCGGCGGCGCTGCTGCTCGCGGCCTGTTCCGGCGTTTCGCCCGGGGAGCCGTCGCCCAGCGCGTCGGCCGACCCCGACGAGCCGGTATTGACCAAAAGAAACATTGAGCTGACGGTATGGGAGCGTCCGGGCGCGGGCGAGGAGTTTATCAGGCAGGCCGCGGCGGTCTTCAATCAAAAATACCCCAATATCGTCATCCGGTGCGTGGGCGTCGAACCCGGGGACATCCCCGGCCGCGTCCGGGACGAATCGGAAAGGGGCGGCTGCGCCGACCTCTTTCTCATACCTCACACGGAGATCAGGGCGCTTGCGGACGCTCTGCTCATATTGCCCGCCCGTGACCAGACAAAAACCAAGGCCGCGGTATTCCCCGTGTGCGCGCAAGCCGCGTCGGCAGGCGGCGCCGTGTTCGGGTATCCCGTTTCCGCGGAGACCGTCGCGCTGTTTTACAATAAACGGCTTTTTGCGGAGGACGAGCCGCCGGCCTCATGGGAAGAGCTGGTTGCTTTGGCGAAAGGGCTTAACAACGGGGAACAGGCGGGATTTGTCATGCCCGCCGGGTCCGTTTACTACGCGTTCCCGTTTGCCCTGACATGGAACGCCCGCCCGTTCGGGCCGGACGGCGGCGATCCGGACGCTTTTGATTTTGAAAACGTGACCACCGTCGAGGGTATGAAGGTCTTCAAAAGCCTGCGCGCCGTCTCTCTTCCGTCGGAGGAACTGTCGCCCGGGGCCGCCGCGAGGGCTTTCGCTTCCGGCAAAGCCGCGTTCTGCGTGGCGGGTTTGTGGGACGTGCGGCAATTTACGGAGGCGGGGGTCAGTTTCGGTGTGGCCCCTCTGCCGGCTTTCCCCGGCGGCGACCATCCGTCGGCGTCGTTCGCGTCGGTCGGCGTGATGACGGTATCGGCGTATTCGGCAAACCCGGACGAAGCCTCCGCGTTTGCCGCGCTGCTGCTGACGGAGGAGATGCAGAAGCTGCGCGTCGAGCTCACCGGGGAACTCCCGTCCTCGGACATAACGCTGCGCGCCCCGGCCTATGCCGACGGCTTTATGCGCCAGATGGAACACGCGGTCCCCTATCCCGCGTTCCTGCCGTCGTCGGATTTTGGCAGGGCGCTGGCGGTATTTGAAGAGGCGGCCGCCCGCATCTGGGACGGCGCGGACATTGGGGCGGAACTGGCCGCCTGCTCCGCCGCCCGCCGCCCCCCGGAGCGGGACGGTTAAAAATTTAAGCCGTTTGGTTTGACTTTGGGATTTATATGGTGTATGATAGACAGGGAGTATCGGCAGAGGCAGGAGGTGCCCCTATATGTATAAGGTAGAAGACGAGATTTTTACACAGGCGACGTCACTTCGGCAGACATGCGCGTATCTGCAGGGCGAGGAAGTCAATATCAAGGACTTTTTCGGCATATCCGGCTTTTTTTCGATCACGTTTACGGGCTGCGGCACGATGTACGCGCTCTGCAAGTCCGCGGAGCTGTCTCTCAAGATCCGCGGCGGGCTGACCACAATGTCTTACGCGGCCGGAGACCTGATGCTCAACGCCGAGTATTACCGCGACATGCTCAACGGGACGCTGATGATCGTCCCCAGCCGCTCGGGACAGACCTCCGAAGTTCTGTCGGCGGTGCAACGATTCCGCGTGGAATCGGGCGCGCAGACCATTTCCATCTGCCCGCACAAGAACTCCAAGCTCGCCGCCGTCTCCGACCTCGCGCTGGAAATGCCGTGGATCTTGGACGAGACCGCCTGCGCGACGCGCACGGCGACCAATATTTATCTGACAAACCTCTACATTATCGGATTGCTCAGCGGCGACCTTACGCTTCTCGACGAAATACGCGAGGCCGTCGATCATCAGGAACCGTTTATCCAGAAATACGCCGCCGAGCTGGAAGGCATCGGGCAGAGCGGCACATGGGACAAGATCATCGTCATCGCCGACGGTGAGCTGGCCGGCGTCGCGCAGGCGGGCATGTTCACGATCGGCCGCATGTGCGGCATCCCCACCATGTACTCCAACATCATGGACATCCGCCACAGCATCATCGGGCAGGTGGACAGCCGGACGCTCGCCATTGTTGTGGTATCGCCGCTTGACGACGCCTATCAGGGCGTCCTGCTGTACGACCTGTCCAAGCGGGGGGCGCAGGTCATGACCATCTCCTCCAAAAAAGACAACATCTTCGGCGCGGAGCTCAACGTCACCCTGCCCGAATACCAAAACTACGGCATCCGCGGCATCCCGCTGCTGTTTTCCCTGCAGGCCATCGCGTTCAATAAGGCCGTCTGCGACGGTAAAAATCCCGATACAGGCGACGGTTCGCCGCCCTGGATACGGCTATAACGCTTTCCCTGCCGCAAGGCAGGGAAAATTTTACGGAAAAGGGCTGAACGCACATGAAAAAAATCACCTTTATCGGCGCCGGCTCAATGGGATTCACCCGCAATCTCGTGAGCGACATTCTCACGTTTGACGCCTTCAAAGACGTGACCATTTCGCTGATGGACATTCACGAGGGCCGGCTCGGCTACTCACGCCGCGCCGTGGAAAAAATCATCAAAGCGCGGAACTGCCCGGACGCGAGGGTGGAGGTCACGGCCGACCGCGCCAAGGCGCTGGAAGGGGCTGACGGCGTTGTCTGCACCATCCTCAGCGGCGGCGTGCGGGTGTGGCGGCATGACGTAGAGATACCAAAGGCATACGGCGTGGACATCAACGTCGGGGATACGCGCGGCCCGGCGGGTATCTTCCGTTTCCTGCGCACCGCGCCGGTCATGCTGGACATATGCGGGGACATTGCAAAATACTGTCCTAAAGCCGTTTTTCTGAATTACACCAATCCGATGGCGATGCTCTGCCGCATCATGCAGGGGGAATACCCCGCGCTGTCCGTGACGGGGCTGTGCCACTCGGTGCAGGGCACGGCGCAGATGCTGGCCGGCTGGCTGGGCGAGAACATCAGGGACGTCACCTACACCTGCGCGGCGATCAATCATCAGGCGTTTTACACCGAATACAAGGTTCGCGGCGAGGACGCCTATCCCCGCCTGCGCGAGGTTATAGACAAACCGGAGATATACAATGAGGAGATTGTGCGCAACGAGATTTTCAAGGCGTTCGGCTATTACGTCACCGAATCCAGCGGGCACAATTCCGAGTATTGCGCCTGGTTCCGCAAACGCCCCGATCTGATCGAAAAATACTGCACCCACGGCACGGGCTGGAATCCCGGACTTCACGCGTACATACTGGGAGAATACCTCCGGGGCGAGGACACATGGCAGACTGAATTTGAGGACTGGATTCAAAACGGCGAGGTCAATAAACTTTGGAACGGCGAATACGCCGCGTATATTTTCAATGGAATATTCGGAAACGGCGATCCTTTCCGCTTTAACGGCAACGTCCGCAACTTCGGCATCGTGGACAACCTGCCGCACGGAGCCTGCGTAGAGGTCCCCTGCCTCGCCGACCCCGCCGGGTTCACGCCGTTCCGCGTGGGGGCGATGCCGCGCCAGTGCGCGGCGCTGTGTTCGCTGTCGAGCGAACTGGAGGAACTGGCCGTCGAGGGCGCGCTGACCGGAGACCCGGTGAAGGTGTATCAGGCCGTCATGATGGACCCGCTGACGTCGGCGGTGCTTTCGCTGGCGGAGATCCGGGAGATGGTGCGGGCGATGTTTGAGAAAAACGGGGATTATCTGGGGCATTTCGCCAAACTGTGAGGCGGCAGGCTGTATTCGGGGAGGATTGACTCCATGCAGAAAAACATTCTTGTCACCGGCGGCGCGGGCTATGTCGGCTCGCACGTTATTGTGTCGCTGCTTGAGCGGGGTTACGGCGCGGTGTCGGTTGACAATTTCCGCAACGCCTCGCCGGAGGTCTACGGAAGGCTGCGCGAACTGAGCGGCAAAGACTTTGCGGCGGCCGGGGCGGACGCGTGCGACGCGGAAGCGATGGCGCGCGTCATGCGCACGCATGATATAGGAGCAGTCATTCACTGCGCGGGGTATAAATCCGTGCCGGAGTCTATACAAAAACCGCTGGAATACTATGAAAACAACCTTGGCTCGACTATCGCGCTGTGCAAGGCTATGCGTGAAACGGGCGTGACGCGTCTTGTGTTCAGTTCGTCGGCCACGGTATACGGGGAATCGAAGGTCCTGCCATATACCGAAGAGCATCCCACCGGGAACTGCGCGAGCCCTTACGGGATGAGCAAGGTGATGAACGAGCGCATCCTGACCGACGCGGCGGCGGCCTATCCCGGCTGGGGCGTCGTGCTGCTGCGCTATTTTAACCCCATCGGAGCGCACCCGTCCGGGCGGATTGGCGACGCGCCCGGCGGCGTTCCCGGCAATATTATGCCCTACCTTCTGAAAGTGGCGACCGGCAAATTACCCGTCCTGCCAATCACCGGCGGCGACTACGACACGCCCGACGGCACCGGGCTCCGCGACTATCTGCATATCTGCGACCTCGCCGAAGGACATGTCGCGGCTTTGCAATATCTGGAAACCTTTACCGGCACGGAGACCGTCAATCTGGGAACGGGGCGGGCGACCAGTGTGCGGGAGATCGTCCGCGCAATGGAAAAGGCGATCGGCAAGCCCCTTCCCACGGAGATAAAGCCCCGCCGCCCCGGCGACATCGCCGAGATGCGCGCGGACCCGGCAAAGGCGAAACGGCTTTTGGGCTGGGAGGCAAGGCGTTCTTTGGACGAGATGTGCGCGGACTCATGGCGCTGGGCAAGCCGGAATCCGGCGGGATAGGGTTTGAACGCGGTCAAAGCGCCTTCGCGTCCGCCTCACCTGCGTTCCACCAGAATAATATCATCCCCGATACGCCGGATGCAGTCCCACGGGATAATGATGTCCTCCCCGCGCCCGAACAGGCCGAGATATTTGCAGGGACCGGGCACGACGATAGCCACCATGTGCCCGTTTTCGATATTGATTTCCACGTCTATGGGAAACCCCAGCCGGAGGCCCGTGCAGATGTCGATGACCTCTTTGCCTCTTATGTCCACAATGCGGCAGTGCATGACGCCGCCCCCTCTCTGTCATTGTCGCCTTAAAACCTATGCGAAAAACGCGAAAAAAATGTCGCACAAGCCGGGCGGAACACACCGGATAACGTGAGGAGGGCTCTCTGTGAGCATCAGCAACGAAATCCTGACCTGTATCCGTGAGCGCAGGAGTACGCGCCGTTTCACGGAGGAGCAAATATCCCCGGCACAGCTGGACGCTCTGCTGGACGCCGCGATATGGGCGCCCAGCGGCGGCAACAATCAGAGCTGGCTGTTTACGGCGGTTCAGAATAAAGATAAGCTGCTCCGCCTGAACGGGATCGTCATCAAGGCGTTTCAGGCCTGGACGCCCGACGACGGCTACCCGGGGAAACTGGGCATCAAAGAAAACTCCCAAAAGGAAGGCTATAACTTCTATTTTGGAGCACCTACGCTGATCATCGCCTCCAATAAGCCGCGTTATCAAAACGCGATGGCGGACTGCGCGCTGGCGATGCAGAATATCTTCCTTGCCGCCCAGTCGCTTGGGCTGGGCAGCTGCTATATCAATCAGTTATTCTGGCTGCGGGACGAGCCGGCTGTCCGCGATTACTTACAGGAACTGGGCATCCCGAAGGAGCGTGTCATCTGTTCCGCCGCGGCCATCGGTTTCAAAGGCGCGGAATCGCCCGCGCCGGCCCGGAAAGAAGGCACGATCCAAATCGTCCGCTAAAGGGTATCCGCCTAATCAACCGTTCGGTTTCAATATACATTTCATCCCCTATATTCCGCACCTGTTACGGGATTCCCGTAACAGGGCTTTTACTTTTTCGCATAAAGCGCCTTCGGTAAAAAAGGTCAAATTATCCAGCCCGTACCACACATGAAGCGCGTCTTCCGTTTCATAAAAGGCGTTTTTATCATGCGCCGTTTCATAGCGGTCAAGAAACGGTTTTACGGCCGCTCCGCCCAGTCAAGGCTGCGGCCGACCGCCTTGTTCCAGCCGCCGAGCAGGGAGTTCCGCCTGTTTTCCTCCATTTGCGGCGTAAAGGTCATGTCACAGCGCCAGAGCCGCCTGAGCTCCTCAAGGCCGCTCCATACGCCGACAGCCAGTCCCGCCAGAGACGCGGCGCCCAGCGCCGTCGTCTCCCTGATCACCGGGCGGCGCACGTCCACGCCGGAAATGTCGGCTTGGAACTGCATCAGCAGGCAATCGCGGGACGCGCCCCCGTCCGCCTTGATTCCGGCGATGCGGCCGCCGGTGTCGCGCTCCATCGCCCGTATCAGGTCATAGCACTGATACGCGATCGACTCCTCGGCCGCGCGGATGATGTGTTCACGCCCGGTGGCGCGGGTAACGCCCACGATACAGCCGCGCGCGTACATATCCCAATGAGGGGCGCCGAGCCCGGTAAACGCCGGGACAAGATACACCCCTCCCGCGTCTTTCACCTTACCCGCGTAATATTCCGCGTCGGCGCTCTCTTCAATCAAACCCAGCCCGTCCCGCAGCCACTGGATCACCGCGCCGCCAACAAAAACGCTGCCCTCCAGCGCGTACGGCGGTCTTTGTCCAACCCCCGCGGCGAGCGTGGTGATAAGGCCGTTTTGACTGCGGACAGCTTCACCGCCGGTGTTCATCAGCAGAAAACACCCGGTGCCGTATGTGTTCTTGACCTCGCCGCCGTCAAAGCAGCACTGCCCGAACAGGGCCGCCTGCTGGTCGCCGGCGATCCCCGCGACCGGCACCTTGACGCCCCGTATCTCGGCAAAGCCAAAGATTCCGCAGGACCCTCTGACTTCGGGCAGCATGGCGCGCGGTATATCCAGCGCCGCCAACAGCGTATCGTCCCAGTCCAGTTTGCGGATGTCGAAAATCATTGTGCGCGAGGCGTTGGTATAGTCGGTGGCGTGTACCCCCGTCAATTTCCATAGCAGCCATGTATCCACCGTGCCGAACAGGAGCTCGCCGCGCCGCGCGCGCTCCCGCGCGCCCTCGGCGTGATCCAGAATCCACGCGATTTTGGAGCCGGAAAAATAGGCGTCGGGGACCAGCCCGGTCGTCTCCCGGATATACCCGCCCAAGCCTTCCTCCGTCAGCCTGCCGATGATGCCGGCGGTCCTGCGGCATTGCCATACGATCGCGTTATAGACCGGCCGGCCGGTGTCCCTTTCCCATACGACCGTCGTCTCACGCTGGTTGGCGATGCCGACGGCCGCGATTTCCGCCGCCCGGACACCGCTCCGCTCAATGGCTTCCTCCATCACGGCAGCCTGCGAGGAATAAATCTCCATCGGATCGTGCTCGACCCAGCCGCCGCGCGGGTAAATCTGTCTGTACTCTTTCTGGGCGAGGGCAACGATATTCTGTTCGCCGTCAAACAGGACGGCGCGCGAGCTGGTCGTGCCCTGATCGAGTGAAAGTATATATTTCGGCAAGTCCTTCCCTCCCCTACAAACCGCGCGTCGTCACCCACGGAATCCCGGTACCGCAGATGTCTTCAACAACCACCTGACCCTCCCCGGCGGGGGATTTTATCTCCACGGCGTCAAGCAGGCGCACGGCGTCAAAGACCAGCCGTTTGGGGATCGCGGATTTTGTTTTGACGGGTATCCGCGGGTGCGCCGCGCCGGTGATCCTCACGGTGGAGGTCACGACGCGCACGGGGTTTAACAGCTCCCCGCGCCCGTATACCCCGCCGCGCGCGCAGGCGTTGCCGGTCACCGTATCCCCTTCCGCGTGAAGACGGCAGCTCTTTGGGCAGACGATGCAAATTATTTCAGCCATGACGCGCCTCCCGACCGTACATATAAGGCGGCGGCGGCTCCGGCCTGTTGGGCCTCCACCGTCACATTGTCAACAATGTCATGGACATGCAGCGCGTTCCCGCAGGCGAACACCCCCGGCATGGACGTCTGGATACGCCCTCTGTCTATGGCGATGCCGGCCGTCTGCGCTAGTTTGTTTAAAGATACGACCACCACCGAGAGCAGCACGGTGTCGCAGTCAAAAACAGTCCC
>JAIRUE010000041.1 GCA_031254575.1 Oscillospiraceae bacterium
AATTCCTGATTATGATAATCTGTTTTTTGAAGTCTGCGAACAATTTTTGCGCCTTTTTCCTCAAACTTGTCTTGAAGCGCTTGTTGGTCATCTGTAATAAAGTATGCGTCGTATCCGTAACCGTATAATTCTCTGTTTGAATACACTTTGTCTGAATTTGCCCGCGTGAGAATAATTTCTGTGGCGTCACGGTAAAGACAAATATGCGGTTCTTTTGCAGCCATATATTTTACCGCACGAAACCCCATAATGGTTTCATAAAACTCGGAAGTTCGCTCAATATTCGGAGTTGGAAAAACAGAGTGTGACATGTATAAATGTTGCCCCATAAATAAAAATTCCCTCCATATACTGCGGATAATATAAATTCGTTTCGCTGTGAACCATTTCCCCTGCTGACGCAGAAAAGAATCGTACACCGCTCAATCAGCATACCATGAACGAACCCAGTTTTCAAGCCATTTTCAGTCATTTTTCTCCGTGTCAAAAAAAGTTCCTTGACAATATAATCCGAAAAGAGTATCGGCTATCTTCCGGGAGAAATCGCTTTTCCGGGCGATATGAAAGGCACGGCGTATATGAAATATATCGCAAGCCTGCGGGGACTGGCCGACATGACAAAAGCCAATAAGCTGATAAAGCAATTTGAGCTTGACCCGTCCGGCGACCTGAAACGCATGTCAAAAGGGATGAAACAAAAAATAGGGATTGTTTGCGCGTTTATGCACGATCCAGAAATCTTGATATTGGACGAACCCACCAGCGGTCTTGATCCGCTTATGCAGTCAAACTTCGTGGAACTGATAAGGCAGGAAAAATCAAACGGACGCAGTATTTTAATGTCGTCCCATATGTTTGAGGAAGTGGAGGATACCTGCGACCGTATAGGTATGATTAAAGGCGGCAAGCTCATTTCAATCGTTGATCCCAAAGATATAAGGCGAAACGAAAGGAAAACCTTTAAGATTGAATTTCTTTCCCCCGAAGACTATTCGGCAATGCCGGGCAGCGGCTTTATTCTTAAAGAGCAGAAGCCGGAACACAATCAAGTCGTTATAGACATTGAGGACGCGCGGATCAGAGGGCGCTTAGTGAGTAAGATTACATATAAAATATAGAGTATAAAGGAGCAATCACCTTGAAACGGTGATTGCCCTTTATTTTTTGCCGTGGAACCTAATCCCAACTGTATTAAATTTATGTTCGCGGCTCGTCTGGTGTCGTTTCGTCCGGGGTAGCTTCGTCTGGTGTCGGCTCGGCGCTGCCGTGGCTGAAACGGCGCAGCGTTCGCGGGAAAGCTGATTGCTCTTGCCGTTATAGGCATAGGCTGTTATATGGCCGGTTCTGCCGTGTTTAAGAAAAAGGATTTGCCTTTGTAAAACAAAACCATTTTATTAAATGGCGAGATAAAAAAGGAAGTATGGGCAAGAAAAACCCCGAGATACATCGGTTTCCGCTCGTATCTCTCTATAAACTCGATGGTCAATAAAAAATGAAACATAAATATATTCTGGTTTTCCTTTTATTTCATACATTTTACTTTTAGATGTGTCTTGCCATTCAAGCGTTCCAAGGCAATGCCCTGTAGTAATTCACCGCCTAATATAAATTTTCCGCGTTCACCGGCGCGTTACGGTCTTTTTGCTGGGGAGCGACGCGGCCCGTTTGGGAGCGGCGTACCATGCGCAGCCAGGCAAATCTTAAAATCAGGGCGCATATGAGCGCGGAAAACGCTTATAACGGGCAGTACCGGCCAACGATCTCGAGGAGCCGGCCCGCCTTTTCGGAAGTTACGTTTTCCGACAGCTTCGCGCCCGCGATAATGGGCTCCCATGCGAATATATCGTCCTGAAACAATCCGCTCTTTTCGCAGTAAATCCGAAGGTACAAATTTGCCAGTTCCATTGAATTCTGGGAGTACAATAAATAGGTGCGGTATACGTCGGCTTTTATATCCCCGGCGCTTGCATCAACCCAATCAATAACCGTCACGCCTGTTTGGTTCATGATCAGATTGAATACGTGAAAGTCGCCGTGACAAAGCCTTTTTTCATACTGCATATTCATCAGTTTTTCAAGTAAAAAATTTTTCTGCCTCCCGCTTAAAACAGAAACGGAAAGCAGCTGACGGTTCAGTTTATCCGTCATCAACTCAAAATTATCCGCTCTTACATCATGAATCTTTAGCTGAATATCAACGGAAACGCCAATATATTGCTCGGCTTTGGCCATATCGCCGAGAACCGTTTTGCCCATTGTCTGGCCCGGCACATACTCCATGATGATAGCCTGTTTCCCGTTAATCTCGGTCACCTCAAAAACATATGGCACCGGAAGCCCGTGCGCGTAGGCATATCTCTGTTTGTTCGCCTCATACTCCGCCTCTGTTTTCGGCAAATAGTCATTGAACGATTTTATGATTTTTCCGTCATGTAAATATATGCTTGCGGTATTGCCCGTCGCAACCGGATTTTCGAGAATCATTGACGAATACCTCCCAATATAAATTTTCCGCGTTCACCGGCGCGTTACGGTCTTTTTGCTGTCCCGGCCACATTTTACGCGCGCGTTTCCTCCAGCAGACACACCGCCGCCGCCGCGATCCCCTCGCCGCGCCCGGTGAACCCCAGCCCCTCTTCGGTGGTGAATTTGATATTGACGCGGTCTGCCCCCATGCCGAGGCAGGCCGCCAGCTTTTGCCGCATCGCGTCGCGGAACGGGGCGAGTTTGGGCATTTGCGCAGCGACCGTCGCGTCTATGTTGCCTATGGTAAAGCCGTTATCCTTGATAAGCTCAACGGTTTCTTCCAACAGCCTCAAACTGCGTATCCCCCGGTATTTTTCCCCGCTGTCGGGAAAATGGAGCCCGATGTCGCCCAGCCCGGCCGCGCCCAGCAGCGCGTCTATGACGGCATGCGTCAGCGCGTCGGCGTCGGAGTGCCCCTCAAGCCCCTTCTCATGCGGGACCGTGACGCCGCCCAGCACCAGCGCGCGCCCCCCTGCCAAGCGGTGCGCGTCATACCCGTACCCGACCCTCAACCTTTTCTTTTTGCGGAAAAAGAAAAGGTTGCAAAAGAAAAACGCATCTGCCGCAACTCCTTTAATTTTATCAACTGTTCCCTTTCAGAAAAAATGATACTATTTCGAGGTCCTCCGCCGCCGTCACCTTGATGTTGCGCGCCTCGCCTGGCACAATATGTACGGGATACGGGAGGGCTTCGACGGCGGCGCTGTCGTCGGTGATCTCAATGCCCGCCTGCAGCGCCTTTGCCAGCGCGCCCTTGAGAAGCCCCGCCTCAAAACACTGCGGCGTCTGCACCGTACAGAGCGCGGAACGGTCGGCGGAACGCGCGATCACGCCGCCCTCCGTAACCTTTACGCTGTCCGACAGCGGCAGCGCGGGCGCCGCCGCGCCCGTCTCCGCCGCCTTTTTGAGCACCGCCTCGCACAGCGCGGGCGTGACGCAGGGGCGCGCGCCGTCGTGGACCGCCACCAGCCCGGCCTTCGTCTCGGTCAGCGCGAGCATCACCGACAGCGGGCGCGTTTCACCCCCGACCAGTACCCGCGACACCTTCAGAAGCCCCAGTTCACGGCACAGCCCGGCAATCGGGGCGACATCCTCCTCCCGCGCGGCGACAATGATCTCGTCAACGGACGCGCAGGCTTCCAGCGCGCGCAAAGTATGGCCGATCAACGGCAGGCCGTTGACCGGCGCTAGAATTTTCGGTATGCCCCCCATACGGGAGGAGTCCCCCGCCGCCGGGACAATGGCGGCGACCTGCCGCCGCGGACGCCCGGCCCGGCCTTTCACGGCAAACAAGCGTCCAGCCCGCTCTCTCGCATCGGCTAAGCCAACTCCTTATTGATCCGCTGCTCGACGTCGGCGTATTCCGCGCTCTGGGCCAAAACGATCTCCGATATTAAAATCTGCTTCGCCGAGTGCAGCATTTTGCGCTCCCCCGTGGACAGCCCGCGCTGCTTGTCCCGCGCGGAAAGGCTCTTGACCACGCGGGCCACTTCGGACAGATCGCCGCTCTTGATGCGCAGCATGTTCTCGCGGTAGCGGCGGTTCCAGTTGGGCGTGGACTCGATTTCCAGCCCCGCCAGCGAGTGGATAAGGTCTTCCGCCGTGTCGCTGTCCACCACGGCGCGTACGCCGATCTCCCCGGCGGTGTGGATGGGGATCATGACCAGCATCCCCACGACCGGCATCTTCATCACATA
>JAIRUE010000005.1 GCA_031254575.1 Oscillospiraceae bacterium
CGGTTTTCTGCGCGCCGGTGGTCAATTTGAGCAGCCACGTGCCCATCAGCCGGGAGAGGTCGCCGTTCTGGATTTCCGCCATATTGGCGAATCCCGACTGGAAATACTCGCGGATACGCCGGCAGCACTGCTCGCACTGCCCGCGGAACAACTCGCGCCCGTCGGCGGGGAGGACCTCCAGCATTTTGTTCCAGCCTGCCCACAGTTCTTTGTCCAGAATGGGCTGTATGTCAAAATCCCTGGAGATGGGATAGAGAAACGTATTGCTGTGCGGATACCAGCGATAAATCTCAAGCTCCAGAAAAACGCGCGGGTCCACCGATTCGACCGCCAGGCGGCAGGATTCGCAGAACGCCTCCCAATAGCCTTCGCGCCACTCCTTCTCAACGCCGGCGCCGCCTTTCGCAAACAAACCGGACGCCTCGGTATACGCGTAGTCGTCGGGATTGCGGATCGCCGACGGCGTGAGGTTGCGGGTCTTGGCGAGGACAGCCCCCCACAGGGCCTGTATATTGTCCTGATCGGTTTTGAGTATTTCGCCAAAGAGCTTCCCGGCCTGTTCAAAATGGCCGTGCAACAGCTCCGTTTGCGCCTCCTCAAAGGCGTCTTCCTGTATGATTTGCGGCGCGGCCTCCTCCTGCTTTTTCTCCTCCCGGGGGCGCGTCTTTTCATAGAGAGCCACAGCCTGATCCACGGCAATCTTGCTGCCGCAGAACATGCAAAAACCGGTCTTGCCGCTTCCCTCTATTTGGATCTCGGTGTTACACCGCGGACACTTTCCCGCAACCAGCGCCATGCCGCATCATCTCCTCTGATTGACTGCCTCCCGGACGGCCGGTCAGCTTATGGTGTACGGGCCCCAGATAAATACCGTCATCGTGGAGGAGCACTTGATGTCGCGGCCCGCTTCCATTGTGACGGTGTACATATGATTTGCGGTCAAAACGCCGCCGTTGTCCAGCGGCTGGGCGGTGGTGGTGTCGATCAGCCCCGGCGCGTTGGAGGCGACGACCGTGCCGGTGCCCAGCCTCAGCATGACGGAGGAACCCAGCGGGAGGTGGAGGGTCTTTCCGGTATCCACCACGACCCTTTGGGATGTCGCGTCAAGCCCGCCCCCGGCGGACGCCCCGATCTGCGCGGCGACCTCCGCCGCCACGCGGTTGATAAAGTCCTCATCGTTGAGCATACCGGACAGATCGGGGGAACTGCCGCCCGGCGACATCTCGTTGATTCTTTCCACCGCCTGCCTGATCTGTTCTTCGATGCCCTGAATCTGGACGTCCACTTTCTCCCTGACGGTGTTCTCAATCGTCGTCTCGATCTGCGGGTAAAGGCTTGTCAGATAGTCAAGCGTGACAAGCGGGTTCTCCTTGCCGCCGAAGTCGGCCGCAAGCGCGAAGAATCCGACAACCAGCGCCGTCAGAATAAAAAACGCCGCGGCGCCGATGACCTGTTTCTTTTGTATCACGGGTGTGCCCCCCTGTGTATGTATTTCCCAAGGATTGCCCTTGGGAGTGTGTCACGTCAAGCATTGAGCCCGAAACTGACCGCCAGCGCCGAGTCCACCTGACGCATAAGGGACTCGTCCAGCCTGCCCATACGCTCCTTGAGGCGCTTTTTATCAATCGTGCGCACCTGCTCAAGCAAAACGACCGAATCGCGCGAAAGTCCATAGGTACGGGCCGACAGCTCAATATGGGTGGGCAGGCGGGCCTTGCCGATCTGGCTTGTGATGGCCGCCGCGATGACGGTGGGGCTGTGGCGGTTGCCGACATTGTTCTGCACGATCAGTACGGGGCGTATCCCGCCCTGCTCGCTGCCCACGACAGGGCTGAGGTCCGCGTAATATATGTCACCCCGCCGGACCGTTTGCTCCGTCTGCGCCGCAATCGCCGTAAGCGGTCCCAGGCGCACACTTACGCTGGCATCCATAATATCACCTCTCCGTGGTAGGATGCTTCCATTTTCCCACGGAAAGACGGCGATTATACACGGGTTCACTATATCACATAAAGTTGGGGGCCGTCAAGAGTAATGTCGGGGCGCGGCGGCGCTCACTCAAAAAAAGCGCTCACCGTCAAAAACCCGTTCGCGTAGAGTTCCGCGGTCACCGGTTCCAGGGTCTCCCCGTCAAACCATGTCCGCACCTCCAGCACCGTCCCGTCCTGTGTCCGCTGGGTCGTGACGGTGAGAAGGGAGCGACCCGCGCGCTTTTCGCCGCCGGTCTGCGTCACGTATCCGCCGCTCCACTGGCTGATGATAAACGGCAGGCTCTCCATCGGTGAAAGCCCCGTCCCCGGCAAAGCGCCCAGTTCCAGCGTCAGGCCGTCATACGTCAGAGACACGCCGTCCGCGCCGGTCTCCGCTTCGATCCCGGCGATGAGTTCCGGCGTGAGCACCTTTATCCGCCCGCCTCCGTCCGGCCTGTGGGTATACTCCACCCCGAAATCGATCACACGGTCGCCGAAATCGGTCCGCAGCGTCACGCTGTACACCGTCTCGCCCCGCGCCGAATAGCGCTCCCGGATACGGGCGGCGCCGCCGTCGCCCGCGCGGCCGGAACACCCCGCCGCCGGCACAAACAATATCATCAGTACGCATAAGAAGCGTAGGCGCATAAGGTCCCTCCGTCGATCCATTGTGGGGAGCGCGCTGTCCGCGGGATAAGGCGCTCACCCTTGCAGCGACCGCAGCGCCTTCGGTATCGTGTCCAGCACGTCGCCAGGCGTCATGCCCCGCTCGCCGATCTCGCGTTCGCAGATGTCCCCCGCAAGCCCGTGGACGAACACGCCCGCCGACGCCGCGTCAAACGGCGTCATGCCCTGCGAGGCGAACGCCGCGATCAGGCCCGCCATCACGTCGCCGCTGCCGCCCTTGGCAAGCCCCGGCCCGCC
>JAIRUE010000009.1 GCA_031254575.1 Oscillospiraceae bacterium
AGGACGGCTGCCGCGTTTACGCGGCGGCGAGAACTACGTTATCGTTGTTCTTTGATTTATAAAGGTGCCATTTTAACGTGGTTGGCGCCACGACCCGCTTATCACGCCTCAACATCCCCGTCGAAGCCGGTACGCCCCCCCATATAGGCTACTCTGCAGTGCTCTTTTTTTTGAGAAATCCAGGCGAAAAATTTGCCGATTCCAGCGATTCACGATTCTGCTTCATCGTATCGTCAATAAGCTCGCTCCTGAATATCCTTACCGCTTTCGGCGCGTCGATCCCGATGCTGACGCGGTCACCCTCCACATCCAAAACGGTGACGCGGATATTGTCTCCCAGTGAAATGGATTGGTTGGTTTTACGCGTCAGAACCAGCATCCTTGCCGCCTCCTTCCGCTTCTTGCCCGTCTTGCCCGGCCAGCAGTTGTTGAACCCGTTCAAAAATCGGCTGCTTGATTTGATACTGGCTGTTCTCCATAATCACCTGAAGCGCCTGATTGTTCTTCAGGTTGATCAGAATGGGGGCCACGAGGTTAGTGGTCATGTTTTCGTATTTGACCGGTATCACCGCCACCGTCAGCGCTAAAATGTCCTCGTCCGACGGATTCCCCAAATACTCCAGGTCCGTTTCGTTGACAATGGGGGCATAATCGGGGAACAGGCGGAACGGATTGATCACAGCCAGCGCAATGTCGGGCTCTTCCAGTGACTGCATCCACAAAAACGGGTCCGTCTCGTCCGAGCTGATGATTGTAAAACGAAAGCAGTTGTTGAATCCGGGCAATCCCTTTTCAAACGTGAGGATCTTTTCTTCCGCTATATCGATCTCGCCGAACCGTATCGTGTTTATCTTCATTGTTACCCTCCCTGCCCGGTGTCAAGGCGCCGCCTTATACCGCCTCGTCCAAACGGAGCCCCACTCCCTCCGTACCGGGAAATTCCAGTTCCGTACCCGGCACGACCACAATCTCAAACGAGGGCTCCACGCTCCACGAAACGGCGACGGAAGCGGGGACATATCGTGCGGTTTTCTGCGCCAGATCGGACCACTCTATCCTGACTTCCGCCGACGCGTCCTGCAAATCAATCGTCCCCAGGATGCCGGTAATTTCCGGAGGGGCGACGTTTTTGATGGTTACGCGGACATCCTGATAGCCCTTGCGCGCGGCAATCCTTTGAATCGCGCCCTCGCCGCTTCCGCCCCGCTCGATGCGCATCATCTCAAGGCCTTCCCTGGCAATCCGCCCGATCTGGTTAGTGCCTCTCTGCATACTTTCGGCTTCATACCTCAGGACGTTCCGTATCGGCGTTTCAAGACCGGCGCTCTCCCAGGAGCGGGTCTGGTCGATCTGTACGCGCGGCGGGGTGGTTTTCAAATGTACCTTAGCGCCGTTATTGTTGTCTAAGGACAGAAAATTCAGCTTGGACGGCGTACCCTCCAGCCTCGCGCTCCGCGTTTTAAGGGCAATAATGCCCATCTGTGAATGAATCTCGATCCTTGGCAGCACGGAAACCACATCCTTGTGATTTTTATCGCTATCTCATAAAGTCCATCAGCGAGGGCGGGAGCACCCGTCCGCCGACGCCCAGCGACGCGCGGTAAACGGCTTCGGCCATTGAAAACCACATCAGCGCCTCGGCCTGATCCAAATCCTCCACGTCGGATTGCATTTGCGTGTAGTTGATCTCGTCTTTGGAATAACGGTCCAGCATCAGATCCATCCGGGCCATCCGGCCGCCCACTTCGGCGAGCTGCGCCAGCGTATGTTTTTGCAGGTCCTGCATCCGGCGGATAAAGGGCTGAATATTTTTATGAAGAATCTCGCTGTCGCTGTCCAAGTTCAAATCACTCAGCGCGTTGAGGACCACATAGAACTCGTTGAACGTGGTATAGGCATTTCTGCTCCTCCCCTCGTCCTCGGGAGTCAGGTCGTCCGCGGTATACTGCCCGTAACCTAAAAGCGCCAGACCGGAGATGGCGATGTCAAAATCCTGGCCGAAATTGATCTCATACGCGATATGCTGCAGGCGGTCGTCGTCCAGGTCAATGTCTTCGTCCATGTCCACCCAATAATCGTCATAATTATACTGCGCGACGCCCGTATTATCCACCTCGACCATATTGTCGCCGTCTAAGGTGAAGGAGGCCGCGTCGGGATCAAACCGGAACGGGCTGCTGGAGACATTATACCCGCCGAAAACATATTTATCCCCCAGCGTCGTGCTGGCCAGGGTCCCGATCTGATCGCGCAGCTCCCTGATTTCGTTGGAAATGGCGGTGCGGTCGTCGTCGGTGTATGTGTCGTTGGCCCCCTGAACGGCAAGCTCGTAAGCCCGCTTGATGATGTCATTGAGTTCCGTCAGGGCGCTTTCCGTCTGCGTCAGCCACGCCTTTCCGTCCTCTATGTTCTTACGGAACTGCTCAACGTCATACAGCCGCGACCGCGCGTTGAGCGCTTTGATGATATTCACGGGGTCATCCGACAGCCGGACGATTTTCCGCTGCGTGGCCAACTGCGTCTGGAACCGGTCCATGCGGACCTGCGCCTCGTTTTGATTGCGGTTATAGTTGGCGACCATCATGCTATTGGTAACGCGGTATGGCATATCCGTTCACCTCGTAATCAATTTCGCGCTATGGATACGGTTTGACTGCCCTTTACGTCCTACACCAGACCCACGCGTCCCGTGCCGTTGATCAGTTTATCCAGCATCTCGTCTATGGTGGTGATACAGCGGGAAGCGGCGCTGTAAGCGTGCTGGAAGCGGATCATATTGGTCATTTCCTCGTCCTCGCCCACGCTGGAGACCGCGGTGCGCTGCGTATGGATGCCGTGCAGCAGGACCTCCTGCGCCGCCTGCATCCCGTTGGCGGCCGACGCCTCGCTGGCGACCGTGCCGAGGAAATTTTTGTAGAACCCTTCGATCGTGTTATCCAGATCCTCGACCAGGCCTTCCTTGATCTCCTTGATAAGCCGGAGCGCGATCTCGTTATTGCCCGTCTGCGAATGGGCCGCCCCCTCATCGTCGCTTTCGATAATCACCATTTCACTGGACGCGGCGATGTTGAAAGATCTCAATAAAATTTCTTCGCTCAAAGCGATCGTCCGCGCCCTTAACCCGTCCGGGTCAAAGAAATCGACGCCGGTGACGGACGCTCCCCCTTCGTAAGGCATCGTATAACCGTCATTGTGGATCGCGTTGAACGCGTTGACGAAACACGTCACCATCCTGTTCAGTTCCGTCAGATAATACGGGATGCCTGTTTTTTCAAGGGTACTCCCGTCGCGCGGATTCCTGTCGCGGACGTCGACATAACTCTGCAAAATGCCGGTCATCTGACCGTTGTTATATCCCACGACTTCGGTGAGCCTTTCTCCGATGTCCCCGCCGTCATAATCTTCCAGGTCAAAATTGTCGGGGTCGTACACACCGGGGCCGGTGAGAAAGACATTGAGGAACGGCGGGTCAAACTCGTAGTCGTCAAGGTCTACAAGGTCGTCGTAAATCTCGTTATCACCCGTTTCCAGTCTTTGCAGCTTAAGGAGGTACGGGTCAAAGTGCCTCACCAGCAGATTCTGCTCGTAATCCTCGCCTACGTTTCCGCCGGCGTATACCTTCAGCTGGGTCAGCTCAATGCCGTAGATGTTGTGCATCGGCGGCTCAAAGGGCACGTACTCATAGGAAATATCCATAATGCTCGACAGCTCGTCAAGGATGAGCGCCCGCTTGTCCCGCAGGTCGTTGGCAACCGAGCCGCCCAGTTCAAACCGGAAAATGTTGTCGTTGAGCGTCGCCATCTGGGTGAGCAGCTGGTTGGTATGCTTCACCTTTTCCTTCAGCATGAAGTTCTGCTGTTCCATCAGGCTGGTGAGCTGCTGGTCGTAAACGTGGAAGACGTCGATCAGCCTTTTGGCTTCCGACACGACGTTAGTGCGGATAGCCTCGTCGGTGGCGTTCTTGGTCAGTTCCTGCAGGGCGTTGAAAAAGGAAGCCAGCACGCCGTCCAGGGAGTTTGAGTCGATGGAGTTGAACACGTCCTCGATATAATACATGGCGCCGGAGCGCGTTTCCCAGTATGTAGCCTTGGTCTGTTCGCCGCGGAACTGGCGGTCAAGGAACAGGTCGCGGATCTGATCCAGGCTGAGCGTTTCCACGCCGTTGCCCTCCTTGCCGCGGAGGGGCGGGACAAACTGCACATTCCAGCCCATAGCCGGAAAAGCGCTGTTAATATAGCGCTGGCGGGAGTATCCTTCCACGTTGGCGTTGGAGATGTTGTGCGCGGTCACGTCGATCTGGCGCTGGGCGATGTTGATGCCGGTGTTTGCGATATTAAGGCTCCCGAATGTAGAATGCATACAGGTTTCCCCCCATGTTAAACTCCGCGACGGCCGCCGAATAAGGTTTGCCATTCTGCGGGCCACGCCGCTCTTCCTTCTTTTCCGGAGTTATACTTTTTTGTCCAGAACCGTCTTTTGAACCATGCCGCTGTCCGGCGGCGTCGAGCCGTACCTGCTTCCGTACAGGCCCGATGTTTGCTCCGCGTTGAGAACGTCCAGCGCAAACCGGACATACTCCAGTCTCGACTCGATGAGCGTCTTGTTCTCCGCGTTGAGCTTCGTCAGTTCGCGCAGCAGCCCGCCCAGTTCATCGTGCAGGACGCGCAGCCGTTCCCCATCCTCGGGAGGGGCCTGATCCGCAAAAAAAAGCAGCGTCGGCGGCTCGGCCGAACCCTCCGGCGCTCCCATACACGCAAGGCGCTGTTTCTCCCAGTGGCTCAGCCTCGCGGCAACGCCCTGCTCCCTGCGCACAACAGCGTCAAGCCGTTCGATGTTCTTCTCAAAAACCGCCGCTCTCTTTTCCCCGGCCAGTTCCAGCAGTTCCGTATAGACCGCCTTCTCTTCCGACAGAACGCCGATCAAACGCTTCCAGTCCAAAGCAACCCTCTATTCGCCGGTGATCCCGGCGAGCATTCTCGCGGCAATCGCGGCCGCGTCGATCCGGTACGTTCCGGCGCTGACCCGCGCGCGCACCGCCTCCACTCTGTCCATGCGGGCCTCGGGGGCCTCTCTGGCCGCCGCGAGGGCCTGCTCAAACAGACGGGACGCTCCGGACAGCTCTACGCTGTCGGTGCCCATGGACGACGCTTCCGTCTTGCGCGTCCTGACTTTGTTGTTCTGATACTGCTCCATCGCTACGATGGGCAATGCCCCGATTTTCATGGGTTCCATCCTCTCTGAGCGGTCCGCGCCGGCGGATAATCCACGCTCTCATATCTCTCTAAACCGTATATCGTACGGCGCGGGCGTCCGCTTGAGTTATTTTTTTCGGATTTCCAGGTGCATCCGGCCTTCTTCCTTAATGGAAAGCGGTTTTTTCGGCTCCGGCGGCTTAAGTATGTCGGCGGCCTCCTGCAGTTTGTTGTGGAGTTTGCCCAGACACTGGTCGCACAGCTTGCCGGTCTGGATCGGCGCGCCGCATTTTTCGCAGTGCATAACGATCGACGAACCGTGAGCCAGAATCAGGCGGCCCTCGGTCAGCCAGCGGTGGATGTCCGCGGTCTCGACGCCTACCGCCTCACAGACCTCTTCTATGCCCGAGTCGGGGTTGTCATAAAGATAGTCGCGCACTTCGTTAAATTTTTTGTCCATTTCCTTCACACAGCTGTGACATAACGGATTCCCCGCAAACTGGAACAGTTTTTTGCACCTTCTGCATTGACGCGCTTCCATACTCACCGTCTCCTTTTCCGCAGCGCTAAAAAGATAGGAAAAAGCGGCACACAGCTTCCACCGCGCCCGCGAGACTTTACTGCAACTATATTATCGGTGAAAACAGCTTTATTGTCAACCACAACATACTGGAAAGGAGGATGACATAACAACAACCAATGGGGCCGGCGATGGAGCGGCTCTCTTATGACCTTATGGCGTTTGCCACCTGCATCATCTGGTCGGCGGTCGTCACGCAGCGCGCCGCAATTTGATACGCCCTCTGCGTGCGGATCATACGGGTCATTTCCACCGACAGATCGACGTTGGAGTCCTCGGTATAATACTGATGAACAACGGCGGTGGCCTCGACCAGTTCACCGGAATTGGCCGATTGGATAAAATAGCCTCTCCCAAGCGCCGTCAGACCGCCGGGGTTGACAAAATCAGCAAGGCCCAGCCGGGCAAAGGGCACCCCTTCGTCTCCGGCGCCCGATATATACAGATAACCCGCCTCGTCACAAACCAAAGCGGTGGGGTCGTCTATACGGATGCGGTCGCCCGCGTCGTCCGCCACATAGCGGCCGAAAGCGTCCACTAAAAACGTCCCGTTGTCCTCCGTCGAAAGGTAAAACGTCCCGTCCCGCGTATACAGGAATTCGTCCAGGCCGTCCTCGTCCATAGGCTCGGGATTTTGCAGGACAAACCAGCCGGGGCCTTCCAAGGCGAAGTCAATGGAGCGTTCGGACGCCAGCATCGCCCCCTGCTCAAAATCGCGGGCCGTCTGGTAATCCCGCACGCCGGTGCCCCGCTGCAGGTTCATATGGGGGCCCATGTCCACTTTATTAAACATACGGGTATAGAGGGTGTCCTGAAAGTCCAGGCGGACTTTCTTCGCCCCGGTCACGTTGAGGTGGGCAATGTTGTCGCCGATAACGTCCATGGCCCGCTGCTGGCCGGACAGACCCAGCCGGCCCGTTTGCAATGGCTGAAACATGCGCGGAACGCCCCTTTATGTGTTTTTAGAATTTGGCTATATCATTCACCGAAATGCGCAGGGATTCGTCGAACATATTGATCACGCGCTGGTTGATTTCATAGGAGCGGTAAGTCTCCATCATACGCACCATTTCCCGCGCAATATCCACGTTGGACGCTTCCACAAAGCCCTGCCGTATATCCCCTATAATATCCTCCGGTTCCGCGGCGGGCTCAAAATCGCCGAACTCGTCGGTCGCCCCGTAGATGGAATACAGCATATCGCCCTGCTTGCGCAGAACGGTGGGGTCCTCAAACCGTACAACCCGTATATAGTCGATGACCTCCTCGCCCACACGGACCGCCCCGTCGCCGTCAACGACAAACTCAGACGTCCCGATCAATATCGGTTCGCCGCTCTGCCCCTGCACGTAATAGCCGTTGGGGGTCACGAGGTAGCCCTCCCCGTCAATGGCGAAGTTGCCCGCCCGCGTGTAGCGCTCCTCCGGCTCAAACTCATATTCCTCGTCTTCCGTCAGCCCCGAGGGAACCCAGTTCACCACAAAGAAGCCCTCGCCCGCGAGAGCCAGATCGGTGGAGCGGCGCGTCTCCTCGAAAGCGCCCTGCTCAAACTCGGTAAACACCTGATCGACATGGATGCCCAGATTGAGCGGCCCCACTTGCCTGTATTGATATACCGACGGGTCGTAAATGCGGGAAATGAGCATATCCTTGAATGAGCGCGTCGTCATGGTGTCGGCTTTGAACCCGGTTGTCTCGACGTTTGTGAGGTTGTTGGTGACGACGTCCATCTTGCGGCTCTGCGCCAGCATCGCCGTGGTGGCTGTGTATAAGCCTCTGAGCATGAAAAGCCGCCTTTCTCCGGAAATTATCCATATATATATCGTACGGCGCGGGAAAAAACTAAAGCGCAATTTCAAAATGAAGATAAATATAGTATCGGAATTTTAGGTATTGCGGATGTCAAACTCCAAAGTATAATTTGAGACGGCAGGAAAATCTTCCAGATAAAGAGCCACAGATTCAAACATATTTTTCTGCGTTTCCTGCAACGTTTCGCCTTGCGTGGTACAGCCGCCGTTTTCCATAAGACACTCGGCCCAATAACCGTCCGTATCCTCACATGGACGAACGACAACATGATACACGGGAACCATATTACCACCTCTTGTGGCAATAGTATGCTCCCTTTTCCGCGCTTTAGACGTCAGCATATAAAACCTCCACCGCAACCAGCTTCCAATTGACTGTCCCACAAGCAGTATACCACAGCCAACCCCGCCGCGCAAGCAGAAAATACCGCCGCCCATACAACGGACAACCACGCCGCGAGGCGGGGCTGGGTTCGTTGCAAATGGTTCGCCAGTTCATTTTATCGTCCCGCAGTCTTTGCAGAAAATTGTTCCCGTATTACGTGTCCCGCATTTTTTACAAGTCCAGCTCGCAGTACCCGTTTGGGCCGCCGCACTCGTTTGGGTCCGATACCCGCAATGCGGACAGCTTGACCTGTTTCCGATAAAACTATTGCCGCAGGATGGGCAAGCCCCATTAAATACTTGTGTTGTACGTATGATAGGCGCACCGGAGTAGCCATAATTATCAAACGCTTCGCGGTTTTTTTCGGCTCCAATAAAATACAAAATAGGGATAGCAAGGGATAGAAGACTAATCCAAGAAAAATTAAAAAACAGAAAAATCACTGTTACGATAAAATCAATAACAGCTAGGATTTTTAGCGTCCGTGCTTCTCCTGGGGAATCGCAATTCTTCACGCCCAGAATGCCAATAATTAGGCCAAAAACACCTATTAAAATACTTATGATGGAAATACCGGCAATTGACCCGCTTAGAGTAGCCGGCGCGCCAAAAAAAGACTCAATTCCTAATATCCTGTCAGCCGTGTCCAGCAGAAAAAAAGCCGAAATAATCTTGATTGCCGCGAAAACGATATAAAGAATTCCCGTTATTTTCAAGAAATTCTTACCAGGTGCATCAACCGTTTGCACAGTCGTCACATATGACGTTGCAGGTTGCGCAGGCTTAGGCGGTGCGGCGGCAACCTGTCCCAATCCTTTCCCGCAGGCTTGACAAAACATCGCGTCCTCGGCGTTTTGCTTTCCGCAATGTTGACAATACATTAACATTCTCCCCTTTCAAAACAGTGGCTGAGGCAATCATTCCACAATCGCGTTCGTTCGACCTTTTTTGCATCATAGCACAATATTACTTTGTAGTCAATAAATATATTAAATAATTTGCTATAAAGTAAATTCCAAGCGGTACACTACTTTTATCACAACAAAAGGCATGGTGTACCGCATGTATGACTTTGGCCTTAGGCTCCGGGAACTCCGGGAAAGGAAAAAATTATCACAGACACAAGTGGCAAAACGATTGAACCTCAGCAACACAACGATTTGCTGTTATGAAGCAAACATCCGCTACCCGTCTTTCGACATGCTGACGCAGCTCGCGCTGTTCTACAACGTGAGCTCTGATTACCTTTTGGGCATAGAAAACCGCTCGATGGTCAACGTGGACGGACTCACCGAGCGGCAGCTTGATCTTGTGACCTCATTGATTTCGGAATTTCGCTCCGGGAAAACCAAGGGGCAGAAAATTTGACGGACAGTTAACTTTCGCCGTATGCCTCCGCTTCCGCGTGAATGTCCTCAATGCTTTTCCCGTTCCATAAATCGCGCTGCCACTCGGTATAGTCAAATGTATCCCGCTTGACCATGCAGATGAAGCGTTCGGCATCCACAGCCCCGAGGGCGGCCATAAGCGCATCCATCGCTTCAAGCCGCACAACCATATCGGTTTTCATGAAATACTCTCCATTTCTCTGACAAAATCAATCGGATTAACAATTTTTATCGCCGTTATATTTTTATTTATAAGTTTTTCATCCGTAGTTATAACGTAATCGCACCCGCTCTTTATGGCACAGGCAATATGCAACGCATCTTTTGCCTTGATCCCATACCCCATAAGCTCACGTCCTGTTGACACTATATCATTCGCCGGCGGGCAAAAAGTATCTGCAATCGTTTTCCACGGGGCAATGGACTTTTTCCTGTCCTCATAGGGATTCGCGGTATTCTCCCAATCATTGATATATGACCAGCAAAGAGAATACAATCCAGCCCGAATATTCGCTTGAATATAGAGCTTTGCTTCCGTTTCCAGTCGTATTCTCATCTGCGCCTGACTGTCAAACGGGCGGTTGTAGGAACAATTGTCCAAATATAGTGAAAGCGTCCTCATGGCTAATCCTTATCCAGATCCAGAATCAGGCGTATTTCGCCCTTGCCTATGTCGAGTTCCCGCGCCACCTCGTTCAGGCTCAGCCCTTTGCCGGTCAGAAAGCGTATCTTCCGCCCCTTGCCCGTCAGACGGTCCAGCTCGGCGCGGTCGCGCGGCGACAGGCGGGACGGTCTCCCTTCCTCCGCGGGCGCGTCCCCTGTTTTGCCGGGGCGCGTTTCTTTTTTTGGGGCCTTTTCGCGGGCCGGAGGCTCCTGGGGCGGCTGGGGTTCCTCTATCTGCGGTTTAGGTGCGAAGACGCCGGGCTGCATCACCTGCATATAGAGCGTCGTCGCCTGCCGGGACAGGGTCAGCAGCTCGTTCCGGCGCGACTCCAACTCCTCATGCACTTCGCCGACGTACGCCTCAAAGCTGTCGAGCATCTCCTCGATTTCCCGGTACAGGCGGACGATCTTGGTATCCAGCGAGCGGTTCTCGCGCAGTTCGGCCCGCGCCTCCGTAAAGCGCCGTTTGACCGATTTCTCGTGCAGAACCAGCGCTATGATAAAAACCGCGGCGGACGCCGCGAGCCATATCGGCCACATCTGTCAATCACACCCGCATATCAAATCGCTCCGTTTCGCCCCCCGCATCCTTGCCTCTGCTGACCGGCAGGTTGAGCAGCCTTTCCGACGCCCGCCGCTGCAATTCGTCCTCCGGCGGCGGCGCTTCCGGTTTTTCCTTCTTCTGCGGCTTCTCCTGCCCCCCGCCCCCGCTTTCGCTCTCTGGGTCGGTGCGCACAAGCGCCGCCTCCACATCGGGCCGCTCGCGCACGGTGTGCATCTCGTCCTGTGTATCCTGATTGATCTCGCGCAGCGTCCCGGCGTTCAGGCCCGACTGCTGCATCTCTCTCGCGCGCGCCGCGGTCATGTCGGTTGACCGCGTAATGGCAATGTTGTCGTTGATACGCATCGACACCGCAAACCCTCCCGTCTGTCAGCCAAACGCTTTGTTCATCTTTGTCCGCAGCGTCATCAGCGCCTTGGAATGGATCTGGCTGACCCTGGACTCGGTGACGCCCAGCACCAGCCCGATCTCCTTGAGTGTCAGTTCGTCGTAATAATACATCGAAACCACCTGTTTTTCTTTATCCGGCAGCGCCTCGATGGTCTGCGTAAGGATGACCTTGAGTTCCTTCTCTTCCAGCCGTTTCTCCGGGCTTTCCTCCGGCGACGCCGCGAGCGCGTCTCCCGCCACCCGGTCCATCAGCAGTTCGTCCAGCGCGACCAGATTAAAGGTATGCGCCTCGTCCAGCGTCTTCTTCACATCCTCCGCGCTCATCGACAGGTGGGACGCCACCTCCAACTCGGTGGGGGTGCGGCCCATGCTCGACTCCATCGTCTCAAAGCACTCTTCCACCTTCTTGATCTTCTGCCGGAGGCTGATCGGGGCCCAGTCCTGCCTGCGTATCTGATCGATGATCTCGCCTTTGACGCGCAGAGAAGCGTACGTCTCGAACTTGACGTCTTTGGTGATGTCGAATTTGTCGATGGCGTCCATCAGGCCCAACAGGCCGCTGCTCATAAGGTCGTCAAAATCCACATGCTTGCGGTAGGTGGGCACAAGGCGCAAGGCGATGCTCCGGACCAGATGGACATATCTCATCACAAGCTCATTGCGCGTCTCGAGGCTCCGCGTACGCGCAAATTCAGACCAGAGCCGCTCGGTATGCGCCGCGTCGGCCTTTGCCTCCCCGGTCGAGAGCATGGCGCTCACCTCCAATCAGTGCCGTTACGGCCGTCAAGCTCCGCAACGTCCGCTAACGGCCGCCTGAAATTCTTTGGCCGCCCCCCTGCGGGCCGCGTCGCTCTTTGCCTTATTATGCCGCCGGTCAGGTATTCTATGAGCCGGCAGCGGTCCGTCTGGCCTCCTGCCGCCGTTTGAGCTGTTCGCCGAATATATATTTGATGATGCGGTTGCGCAGGGCTTCCTCTATGCCGATGAACCTGGCCCCCATAATATATTTTCCCTCGTATAGGTCGCGCTCGCACCGTATGATCCGT
>JAIRUE010000065.1 GCA_031254575.1 Oscillospiraceae bacterium
ATAGCGAATAGCTGACCTCCTGCCTTGTTGTGTCTTGCAACTCAACTTTAGCAGATGGTTCTCCTATTCGCTACCTCTTGCTCCCCACTTCCTGTAACACTTCTATTGTAATCCTACACCCCTCCGGGGACAAAATACCGCCCGCCCCTTGACAAAATGCGGGCGGCGTGCGATAATAAGCAAAGCATATCGGGAGCGCGACACGTCACGGCGTACGCCGGGGGCGTGTTTTACAAAAGAAAGGGGAAGGGTTATGGCAAAACGGCAGTTCAAAACGGAATCCAGGCGCATCCTTGATCTGATGATCAACTCCGTCTACACGCATAAGGAAATTTTTCTGCGCGAACTGATCTCCAACGCCAGCGACGCGATCGACAAGCTCTATTTCCGCTCGCTGACCGACGACTCCGTCCCGCTGACAAAGGACGATTACCGCATTGAAATAACGCTCGACAAGGACGCCCGCGCCCTGAAAATCACCGACAACGGCTGCGGCATGGACGAGGACGCGCTGAACGAAAACCTCGGCGTGATCGCGCACAGCGGGACGGCGGAATTCGGCGAAACGCTCAGGGAGCGGGGGGAGAGCCTGCCGGCTGAGGAAAACCAGGCAGGGGACACGCCCGGCGTGAGGCTGGTGGGGCAGTTCGGCGTCGGTTTCTACTCGGCGTTTATGGTGAGTAAGAAGGTGACGGTGCTGAGCCGCGCGTTCGGGACGGAGCAGGCGTATCTGTGGGAGTCCGCGGGCGTGGAGGGCTACTCGGTCAGGGCGGCGGAAAAGGCGTCGCACGGGACGGAGATCACGCTGTATATAAAAGACGACGCCGACGGGGAGCGGTACGGCGAGTTTCTGGAGCCGTACCGCGTTTCGGGCCTTATCAAAAAATACTCCGACTACATCCGCTATCCCATCGTCCTGGACGGCGAGACAAAAAACAGTATGATCCCGCTCTGGCGCAAGAACAGGAGCGAATTGTCAGCCGACGATTACAACGGTTTCTATAAGGGCAAGTTCGGCGACTACGAAGACCCGGCGTTCACCATCCATTACTCGACCGAGGGCGCGGTGTCGTACACCGCCCTGCTCTTCGCCCCCTCGCAGGCGCCGTATAACTACTATACCCGCGACTATGAAAAGGGATTGCAGCTTTACGCCAACGGCGTCCTGATCATGGACAAATGCGCCGACCTCCTGCCCGACCACTTCAGCTTTATCCGCGGGCTGGCGGATTCCCCCGACCTCTCGCTCAATATTTCCAGGGAAATGCTGCAGCACGACCGCCAGCTGAAGGCGATGGCCAAAAGCGTCGAGAAGAAGATCAGGGCCGAGCTGGAGCGGATGCTGGAAAACGAACGGGAGAAATACGAGGCGTTTTATAAGGCGTTCGGCCTTCAGATGAAATACGGCCTGTATTCCGGCTTCGGGACGAACGCGGACACCCTGAAAGATCTGGTGCTGTTCCATTCGCTGGCGGAGGACAGGCCGGTCACGTTTAAGGAATACGTGGAAAAGATGCCGGAGGGGCAGGAGCATATCTATTACGTCTGCGCCGAAACGCCCGCCAAGGCGCTCCTTTTGCCGCAGACCGAGCGGCTGCGCGAAAAGGGGAGGGACATCCTCTGCCTGACCGAGGACGTGGACGAGTTTGCGCTGAAGATGCTGCGGGAATACGATGGGAAAGAGTTCCGCTCCGTCTCCGGCGGGGACGTCGGGCTGACCGACGAGGAAAAAGAGGCGCAGAAGACCCGGAGCGAGGAGAACAAGGACCTGCTGGCCTTTATCGGCGAAGCGCTGGGCGAGAAAGTTTCCGGCGTCACCGTTTCGGCGCGGCTGGGGCGGCACGCCGTCTGTCTGACCAGCGAGGGCGAGCTTTCGATCGAGATGGAGAAGGTGCTGAACCAGATGCCGGCGGAGCATAAAGTCAAAGCCAGGCGCGTGCTGGAGCTCAACGCCGGCCACGCCGTCTTCGCCGCCCTGCGCTCGCTGTTCGTCACCGACCGCGACAGGCTCAGGGTATACGCGAACCTTCTCTATTCGCAGGCGCTGCTGATCGAGGGACTGCCGGTGGACGACCCGGTGGCGTTTTCGGAGGACATATGCTCCCTGATGAAGGCGTAGGCGGTTCCCGACCGGGAGAGGGCGGTACGGATGGATAAACCCGTTCTTCCCGGCGGCCGCGTCACGGTCCTGGCCGGGCATTACGGCTCCGGCAAGACGTCAATAGCCGCCTGGCTGGCGCTGGAAAAGCGAAAGCGGCATGAGCGCGTGACGCTGTGCGACCTGGACATCGTAAACCCGTATTTCCGCGCCGAGGATAACCGGGAACTGCTGGAGGGCGCGGGCGTGCGGCTTATCTCCTCCGCCTACGCCGGTTCGAGCGTCGAGACGCCGGGGTTTCCGCCGGAGGCCGCGTCCGTCTTTGACGACCCGGGCGCGGCTGCGGTCATCGACGTGGGCGGCGACGACAGGGGCGCGCTGGCGCTGGGGCGGTACGAGCTGTTCCGCCGGCTTTCGGGGAGCGGAACGCCCCACGGGCGCGGCGAAGCGGATCCGGAGCCCGACGGGATCGATATTTTACTGGTCGTCAACAAATTCCGCCCCCTCTCCGCCGGCGCGCGGGACGCCTGCGAGATCTGCCGCGGGATCGAGGCCGCCGGGCGTTTCCGCTTCACCGGGATCGTCAACAATTCAAACCTCGGGGCCGAGACCGCGGCGCGGGACGTCTTGGACTCCCTCCCTTACGCCGCTGAGATCGGAGAAAGCCTCGCGCTGCCCGTCATCGCCGTTTCGGCGGCGCGGCGCTTGGGGGATGAGCTGCGCGGAAGGGTGGAAAATCTGTGGCTGATGGAACTTTACAGGAAATGGGTGCCGTTATGAACAAGCTGACTTTCAACACCTCCCTCTGCAAGGGATGCGCCCTCTGCGTGGACGCCTGCCCCAAAAAACTGCTGCGGCTGTCGCCCGGCAGCCTGAACGAAAAGGGGTATCATCCCGTTGGGGTCACCGACGAGGACGCCTGTATCTCCTGCGCGTTCTGCGCGGTAATGTGCCCGGACTGCGTTATCACCGTGGCGAAGAAGTAGGGACGTGGCCGTCCTTGGGCGGGCGCGGTTTGTCACCGGGCGGGAAGGACTGGATATGATGTCTGAAAAAATTCTGATTAAAGGTAACGAGGCCGTCGCCGAGGCGGCGCTCGCGGCGGGCTGCCGCCATTTCTTCGGCTATCCCATCACGCCGCAGAGCGAGCTGGCCGCGTATCTGGCGCGCCGTATGCCCAAGGTGGGCGGCACCTACTTACAGGCCGAAAGCGAGATCGCCGCGATCAATATGGTCTACGGCGCGTCGGCCGCGGGCGTGCGCTGCATGACCTCCTCCTCCAGCCCCGGTATTTCGCTCAAAAGCGAGGGGCTGAGTTACCTCGCCGGGTGCGACCTGCCCGCCGTCATTGTCAACGTCCAGCGCGGCGGTCCCGGCTTGGGCAGCATCCAGCCGTCGCAGGCCGACTACTTCCAGGCGACCCGCGGCGGCGGGCACGGCGACTACCATATCATGGTATTGGCCCCCGGCGGCGTGCAGGAGATGTATTCCTTCACCGTCCGGGCCTTTGACCTGGCCGATCAATACCGCATGACGGTGATGCTGCTGACCGACGGGATCCTGGGGCAGATGATGGAGCCCGTCCTGCCGTCCGCCCCGGCGGACGGCGGCGGGGGAGCGCTTTGCGACAAACCTTGGGCGGTCGGCGGGGGAAGCGGCAAGCGGGGGAGGAATATCATCAATTCCCTCTACCTAAAACCTTCCGATCTGGAAAAGACGAATATCGAGCGTTATGAAAAATACAAAACGGTGGAGACTGACGGGCAGATGTCCGACGGCTACCTGCTGGACGACGCCGAAGTCGTCGTCGCGGCCTACGGCGCGTCGTCGCGGATCGCGAAAAACGCCATTGACGAAGCGCGGAGCCGGGGCGTCAGGGCGGGCTTGCTGCGCCCAATCACTCTCTGGCCGTTTCCGAAGAAGGCGTTCGCCAAGGCGGCGGAACACGCCCGCGCGTTTATCTCGCTGGAGATGAGCATGGGCCAGATGATCGAGGACATCGAGCTTGCGATACGCTGCTCCCGCCCGGTGACGCTGTGCAATCGCGTCGGCGGCGTGGCGCCGGAGCCGGGGCAGGTGCTGGAGGCCGTTTTGAACGCGTAGGGGCGGGTAGCGGCCGCCCGTTGGGAACTGTAAGGTTTGAGGAATGAGGTTGACACAATGACCGCTGTTTTTGCCAAGACCCCCATGCTGACCGACGCGGTATTGCATTACTGCCCCGGCTGTACCCACGGCATTATCCACCGGCTGGTGGCGGAGACGCTGGACGAGCTGGGCGCCGGGGAACGCGCCGTCGGCGTCGCGCCGGTCGGCTGCGCGGTCATGGCCTATAACTACTTCAACTGCGATTTTATCCAAGCCGCGCACGGGCGGGCCCCGGCTGTGGCGACCGGCGTGAAACGCGCCCGCCCGGAATGCGCCGTATTCACCTATCAGGGCGACGGCGATCTGGCCGCCATCGGCACCGCCGAGACGGTCCACGCCGCCGCGCGGGGGGAGAACATCACCGTCGTCTTCGTCAACAACGCCATCTACGGCATGACCGGCGGGCAGATGGCCCCCACCACCATGCCGGGGCAGGTGACGCAGACGTCGCCCTACGGGCGCGACCCCAAGACGGCGGGCTATCCCGTCCGCGTCTGCGAGATGCTCGCGACGCTGGACGGCACGGCGTACTGCGAGCGGGTGGCGGTGGACTGCGTGAAAAACGTCCGCGGCGCGAAAAAAGCGATCCGCAGGGCGTTTGAGAATCAGCTTGAGGGGAAAGGCTTCTCGCTGGTCGAAGTGCTGTCGAGCTGCCCTACCAACTGGGGGATGACGCCTTCGGGGGCTTTGGAGTGGCTGCGGGAAAACATGATGCCCTATTACCCGCTGGGCGTGTATAAGGACAAGGCGTGAAGGCGGTTGTGAAACGGATCTCCCTCACCCGGCGCGCGGTCTGTGTAAGCGATATTCACGGGCATGTGGATCTGCTGGACCGGCTGCTCGGCACGGCCGGGTACACGGACAGGGATACCCTTTTGATCCTCGGCGATATATACCTCAAGGGACCGCGCCCGGAGGAGACCCTGCGGCGGGTGATGGAACTGTCCCGCGCCCCCGGCGTCCACGTCCTGCGCGGCAACTGTGATGACATTATGGATTGGATGACGCCGGAGGAGGCGGCCTGGGTGGAGGGTCTGCCGCATGTGATCGACGCGGGGGACTTTGTCTTCGTGCACGGGGGATTGCCGTCGGAGGACCTGGATGGGCTGGACGCGTGGGCGTGTATGAAGAACGACAATTTTCTGGCGAAGTGCCCCGCGTTTTCCCGCTGGCTCGTCGTCGGGCACTACCCCACTTTCAACTACTGCTATCAGATCCCCTGCCACAACCCGATCCTCAGCGCGGAAAAACGGGTCGCCTCCATCGACGGCGGGTGCCAGATCAAACGTCACGGGCAGCTCAACGCGCTTATCATCGAGGACGGGGCGTTCTCTTTCGAGGTGGCCGACGGTCTGCCCCGGATACGGATGACAGAGGCGCGGGCGGGGCGCGGCGGGACGCTGAACATCGTCTGGGACCATCGGACCGTGGAGATGGTCAGCCGGGGCGGGGAGTTTTCCACGGTGCGCCATATGGAGACGGGGACCGAGGTGGAGATCCCCACCGCGTACATATTCCGCGAACAGAACGGACGGCTCTCCGGATGCGGCTTCGGCACCGATTATTTTCTGCCGGTGGCCGCCGGGGAGACGGTTTCGGTGGCCGACGAGTTTTCGGACCGGTATCTGGCGAAGAAGAACGGCGTCGCCGGCTGGGTGATGAAATAAAGGAGCGGTATTATGAAATATTTCTCAAAGATTACGGGCGGGAGGATATACCTTTCCCCGATAGACGCCGACGACGCGGAGCTCTACGCCAGGTGGCTCAACGACCCCGCCGTCGCCGTCAATTTGGGGCTGTATGGCGGCCTCATCTCCCTGCCCAATGAGAAGAGAGTCCTGGAGCGGATGACAGACGAGGGGCATAATTACGCCATTGTCCTCAAAGACGGCGATGAACTGCTCGGCAACATCAGCCTGATGAATATAGACCAAATCCACCGCCGCGCGACGCTGGGGCTGTTTATCGGCGAAGCGGCGCGGCGCGGCAAAGGGTATGGCGCGGAGGCGATCCGGCTGCTGCTGGGTTTCGGGTTCAATACCCTCAACCTGCACAACATCATGCTGATGTGCCATGCCGGCAACGCGCAGGGGATCGCCTGCTACGAAAAAGCCGGGTTCCGGGAGTTCGGGCGGCGGCGGGAGGCGCATTTCCGCGGCGGCGGGTATACCGACGTGGTATATATGGAAATTCTGGATTCGGAATTTGCGGGAGGCTAATATGGAAACACGGATTTTGATCGCGGGGTTCGGCGGGCAGGGCATCCTGTTTATGGGCAAGTATATAGCCTATATCGGCATGTCGCTGGGACGGCAGGTGAGCTGGCTGCCCTCCTACGGCCCGGAGATGCGCGGCGGGACGGCGCAGTGCGGCGTGATCCTGTCCGATACCGCCATAGGCAGCCCGGTCGTGACCGAACCGGACATCCTCGCCGCGCTGAACCTGCCGTCCTTTCTGGCGTTTACCGGAAGCGTCAGGCCGGGAGGGACGCTCTTTTACGATTCCTCGCTGATAACGCAGCCGTGCGGGCGGGGGGATATTACCGCTCACGCGCTCCCGGCGGCGCGGGCGGCGGAGGAAAACGGGCTGAAAGGGCTTGCCAATATGGTGATGGCGGGCGCGCTGCTGTCCGCCCTGCCCGGCGCGGGCGGGGACGTGACCGAGGCCGCGATGAGGAAGACGGTGCCGGAGCGCAAGAAGGAGATGTTCGACGCCAATATGCGGGCGGTCGCGCTGGGGCGCTCCCTCCCGCTGAAATAATTTGTGAAATCCCTTGTGGAATGGATTGGAAAGGAGTAT
>JAIRUE010000114.1 GCA_031254575.1 Oscillospiraceae bacterium
AACCTGAATACCGAATTGATCGGCGGGATAAGTATCGTTGAGCGCGTGCAGCGGATCAGCGAGCCGTATAAAAACGCCAACCGCAAATTTCACACCGACGATACGGTGGTGGAGATTGGCGGATATAAAATCGGCGGCGGCGCTTTTCAGTTTATCGCCGGGCCGTGTTCGGTGGAATCTTCGGAGCAGATCTGCGAGATCGCGAGCCGGGTGCGGGAGGCCGGAGCGAACCTGCTCAGGGGCGGCGCGTTCAAACCCCGGACCTCGCCGTACGCGTTTCAGGGGCTTTTGGGCGAGGGCATAGAGCTTTTGCTGGAAGCGAAGGAACTGACCGGGATGCCGGTCGTCAGCGAGATTATGAACGCCAACCATCTGCCGATGTTCGAGAAGGTGGACGTCATACAGGTGGGCGCCCGCAACATGCAGAATTTTGAGCTGCTGAAGGAGCTTGGGAAGCTGGAAAAGCCGGTTTTGCTGAAACGGGGATTGGCCAATACGCTGGAAGAGCTGCTGATGAGCGCCGAATATATTATGTCCGGCGGAAACGGGCGGATTATTCTGTGCGAGCGCGGTATCCGCACCTTTGAAACCTCCACCCGCAACACGCTTGATATTTCCGCCGTGCCCATGCTGAAGCGGATGACGCATCTCCCTGTCGTCATCGACCCCAGCCACGCTTCCGGCGACGCGGACCTGGTGTATCCGCTTTCGATGGCGGCGGCGGCGGCCGGCGCGGACGGTCTGATCATCGAGGTGCATAACGACCCCGCAAACGCCCTGTGCGACGGGCCACAGTCTATTACCCCGGAGGCTTTCGCGCGCTTGACAAGCGATGTTTCAAGGGTCCTGGACATTACCGGCAAGACAGCACAGAAAGGATGACGGATATGGACATCGACGGACTGCGCCGGGAGATCGACGGCATCGACGACCGGATGCTGGACCTGTTTGAGAGGCGGATGGCGCTCGCCCTGGAGATAGGGCAGTATAAAAGGGAAAATTCGCTGCCGGTGAAGGACAGGGAGCGGGAGCGCAAGATTCTGTACAGGCTGTGCGAAAGGGCCGAGCCGGAGCTGGAGGCATATGTCAGAGCGTTGTTTTCCTCCCTGTTCGAGATGAGCGGCAGTTATCAGGAAGGCCGGCACGAATCGGAGGTCGTCCGGCTGATAGAGGGCGCGCGAAAACCCGAATCCTTTCCCGCGCGGGCGGCCGTCGCCTGCCAGGGCGTGGAGGGCGCGTATTCGCAGGCCGCCTGCGATAAACTGTTTTCCCCTGCCGACATCACCTATATGGACAGCTTTGAGGGGGTGTTCCGGGCGGTGGACGGCGGGCTGTGCCGTTACGGGGTATTGCCGCTCGAAAACAGCTCGGCGGGGTCTGTCAACGAAGTGTACGATTTGATGAACCGCTACCGGTTTTATATCGTGCGCGGCGTTAAACTGCCGGTGACGCATACGCTGTTGGCGCCCAGGGGCGTGAAAATGGCCGACATCAGGGAAGTGTTCTCCCATGAGCAGGCGATACGCCAATGCAGCCGGTTTTTGAAATCTCTGGACGGCGTAAAGATAACCGAGCGCGCGAATACGGCCATGGCCGCGAAGGAAGCGGCAAACTCCGGACGGACGGACGTGGCGGTCATTTCGTCGCGGGACTGCGCCGGGCTTTACGGCCTGTCGGCGCTGTCCTATGACATCCAGAACACGGACAACAATTATACGCGCTTCATCTGCATATCAAAAGAGCTGGAAATCTATCCGGGGGCGGATAAAACCAGCCTTATGCTGGCGCTGAAACACAAACCGGGTGCGTTATACAGCGTGCTCGCGAAATTTTACGCGCATGACATCAATTTGAATAAGCTGGAGAGCCGCCCCATCTCCGGCCAGAATTTTGAATTCAAGTTTTATTTTGACATCGACACGCCGGCTATTTCGGACGAGTTGAAGCGGATACTGGCCGGTCTTGAGCAGGAAACCGACATATTCAGCTATCTGGGAACGTACCGGGAACTTTGACGCTTTTTCAAGAAATTTTCGGATTTTGCATCAAACCACTTGACAAATCTGACTGTATATGCTATCCTCAATCAAAACCGGACTGTAAGGAGAAGCAAAATGCTATTTGCCCGTAACGCCATCGCTGTAGTAAGCATTATCGGTATTGTCGGTAATGCCGTTGCGCGTTGTGCTGAATGAGGGTGCGATACCAAGGCCCCTTGCGGCAGACGCCGCAAGGGGCCTTTCGTTTTCACCAACGGGAAAGCACGTTTGATCAAAAGGAGGTTGAAACCGGATGAAACTGAACGGAGCGCAGATCGTCATTGACCGGCTGCTGGCACATGGCGTCACCACCGTTTTCGGATACCCGGGAGGGCAGGTGCTTCCGCTGTATGACGAGCTGTATAAAAACGCCGATAAAATACATCACGTTCTTACAGCCCATGAGCAGGGCGCCGCGCACGCCGCGGACGGTTATGCCAGAACGAGCGGAAAAACGGCTGTGGTCATCGCGACCAGCGGCCCGGGAGCCACCAACCTTGTGACGGGTATTGCGAACGCCTATCTTGACAGTGTTCCGCTTGTGGCCGTCACCGGCAACGTGGCGGTCCCCCTGCTGGGCAGGGACAGCTTTCAGGAAGTGGACATCATGGGCATTACGCAGCCTATCGTGAAGCACAATTATGTGGTACGGGACGTCGGCGCGCTCGGGGATACGCTGGACGAAGCCTTTGCCATCGCCGGCAGCGGACGCCGCGGCCCCGTTCTGGTGGATATTCCCAAAGATATTCAAACCGACGTCTGCGAGCGGTGTGACGCCGGGTCCGTTGTCGGTGGCGGGGACGGAACGGCCCACCCCCGCGTATCCGATGTGGAGCGAATCGTCAGCGCGATCAAAAACTGCAAAAAGCCGTATATCTATGCGGGGGGCGGCGTGCTGGCGAGCGGCGCGGAAGCGGAACTCCGGGCGTTGTCCGAAAGGCTGTCGGCTCCCGTCGGTTTCAGCATGATGGGGCTGTCGGCCCTGCCGGACGATTACGCGCTGAACCTCGGCATGACCGGGATGCACGGGAAATACGCCGCGACGGTCGCCAAGTCGGAATGTGATGTGCTGATAGCGCTGGGCGTCCGCTTTTCAGACCGCGCTACCGGCAACGTAGGCGAATATCGGGAAGGGAAACTGATCATCCATGTGGACATTGACCTTGCGGAAATCGGGAAAAACGTGCCATCGCATATGTATGTTTGCGGCGATGTGAAGGAAGTACTGGCAAAACTGCTCCCGGCGCTTCCGGCGATGCGGAACGGCGAATGGCTGTCGCGTGTCGAAACTTTGAAAAAAGAGGATTGCCAGCCTGAAACGGCCTGCTTTACCCCGCGGAATATTATCAAAACGGTGCGGCGTTTCTGCGACGACGAAACGGTGGTCGCCACCGATGTGGGACAGCACCAGATGTGGGTCATGCAGCATTACGGGTTTATGAAACCGCGCACCCTTCTGACCTCCGGCGGGCTTGGGGCGATGGGTTACGGTTTGGGCGCCGCGATCGGGGGCTGCATGGCGAACGGCAAGCGGAAAACCGTGCTATTTACCGGAGACGGCAGTTTCGGGATGAATCTCACCGAGCTTGCCACCGCCGTATCACAGGAACTGCCGGTCGTTATAATCATATTGAATAACGGCGTTTTGGGATTGCCGCGCCAATGGCAGACGGTCTTTTTTGAGGAAAGGTACTCGCAGAGCACGCTGGACCGCAAGACTGACTTTCCCGCGCTGGCGAACGCGTTCGGCGCGGAGGGCCGGTCGGCGGAAACTTTGGCGCAGCTTGAGGCAGCGATGCAAAACCTGCCGGGCGATAAGCCCGTGGTCATAGACTGCCGTATCGATATGGACGAAAAGGTACTGCCTATGATCCCGCCGGGCGGGTCGGTCAAAGACATTATTGTGAATTAGGAGGTGATCGTATGGAGAGGTTTACCATCGAACTGATCGTATCCAATCACTACGGCGTACTAAACCGTATAACCGGGCTTTACACCCGGCGCGGCTACAACATTGACAGCCTGCATGTAAGCGAAACCGAAAACCCCGAGAGGTCGCGTATGCTGATCACGTCCAAAGGGGACGAGTACATCCAGACACAAATGGCGCGCCAGCTCGCAAAGCTGCACGACGTTCAGGAAGTGATTCTGATGACGCAGGTCAGAAGGAGCGTTGATTAACGGACAGCCGGACGTTTGCAGTAGGGGACAGTCCGGACGCAGAGAATTTATTGAATACGCTGCCCGTCTCTACATACGGGAAGGGTTTCAAACGGTTTCACATACCATGCGGTGTATGATCTAAGTTATATTTTCTGTGCGTTGTACGTATCAAAATAAAAACAAGGAGAGAGAATAATGGGTAAAATGTACTATGACGGCGACTGCAACTTCGCGCTTCTCAAAGACAGAACGGTGGCCGTTATCGGCTACGGTTCCCAGGGCCACGCGCACGCCCAGAACTTACGGGACAGCGGCGCGCGGGTCATCATTGGTCTGTATGACGGCTCCAAAAGCGCGGAGACGGCAAAAAAAGACGGGTTTACCGTCATGAACACCGGCGAGGCGGTTAAGCAGGCCGACATTGTTATGTTACTGGTCAACGACGAAAAGATGAAGCCGATTTACGACGGCGGCGTTGCCCCCTACTTAAAACCCGGCATGACGCTCTGCTTTGCCCACGGGTTCAACATCCGCTACGGGCAGATTGTTCCCCCGAAAGACGTGAACGTGATCATGATCGCGCCTAAAGGCCCCGGACATACCGTGAGAAGCCAATACCTTGAAAACAAAGGCGTCCCGTGCCTCATCGCCGTGGAAAACGACGCGACCGGCGACGCAAGAGAGCTTGCGCTGGCCTACGCTTCGGGGATCGGCGGCGGCAGGGGCGGCATTTTGGAAACGACCTTTGCCGAGGAGACCGAGACGGACCTGTTCGGCGAACAGTGCGTGCTGTGCGGCGGCGTGTCGGCTTTGATGAAGGCCGGATTTGAAACCCTCGTAAACGCGGGCTATCAGCCTGAAAGCGCCTATTTTGAGTGCGTCCATGAGATGAAGCTGATTATCGACCTGGTGGTCAAAGGCGGGCTGTCTTTTATGCGCTACTCCATCAGCGATACCGCCGAGTACGGCGATTACAGCGTCGGTGACCGGATTATCACGCCGGCGGTAAAGGATGAGATGAAAAAGGTATTGTCCGAGATTCAGGACGGCTCCTTTGCCGAACGGTGGTTGAAGGAAAACGCCGACGGCAGGCCCGGTTTTACCAGGCGGCGCAAGGAAGAGAGCGAGCTGCCCATTGAGAAGGTGGGGGCCGGGCTGCGGGAAAAAATGAGCTGGAGTGACAGGAAGTGAAAAGCGGCGTCATGAAGTCGGGGGTTGAAAATGCCCCCAAGCGGGCGCTTTTGAAGGCGATGGGTTATACCGGCGCGCAGATGGAACGCCCGCTGGTCGGCGTCGTCAACTCCTATAACGAGGTCGTGCCGGGCCATATCCATCTGCCGAATATCGCCCGGGCGGTCAAGGACGGCGTTTTAATGAACGGCGGCACGCCGATGGAGTTCAATGTCATCGGCGTATGCGACGGGCTGGCGATGGGGCATGAGGGAATGAAATACTCCCTCTGCTCCCGTGAAATCATTGCCGACAGCATCGAGTGCATGGCCAGAGCCCATTGCTTCGACGCCCTTGTCTTTATCCCCAACTGCGACAAGATCGTGCCCGCCATGCTAATGGCGGCGGCGCGGCTTGATTTGCCGTCTGTTTTCGTTTCAGGCGGGCCCATGCTGTCCGTTGACGGCAGGGATCTGAATACCGTCTTTGAAGCCGTGGGGAGCGTAAAGGCGGGCGGGATGAGCGGGGACGAGCTTTTCGCCATTGAGGAAACCGCCTGTCCCGGCTGCGGTTCCTGCTCGGGCATGTTCACCGCCAACTCCATGAACTGCCTGTGCGAGGCGCTGGGGATGGCCCTGCCGGGCAACGGGACGGTTCCCGCCGTTTACGCGGAACGGATTCGTCTTGCCAAACGGGCCGGGATGGAAGTCATGAATTTGTACGGGACGGGTGTGAAGCCCTCGGACATTATGACCCCGCAGGCGTTTCACAATGCCCTGACGGTCGATATGGCGCTGGGCTGCTCGACCAATTCCGTACTCCACCTCTTTGCCGTGGCGCGGGAACGCGGGATAACTCTTGGCCTGGACACGGTAAACGGGATAAGCCAAAAGACGCCGAACCTCTGCCGCCTTGCCCCGGCAGGGCAACACCATATGCAGGATTTGCACTTTGCCGGCGGCGTACCGGCGGTCATGCGGGAATTGGGGGAACTGCTGCACACCGGTTTACCGACCGTGACCGGCGGGACGGTCGGCGACAATATCCGCGACGCGCGGGTAAAAAACGGGGAAGTCATCCGGCGATACTCCGACATGGGCGGTCTCGCGGTCCTGTTCGGCAATCTCGCTCCGGACGGCGCGGTTGTGAAACGCAGCGCCGTGCGGGACGGGATGCTCGACTTTACCGGTACGGCGAAGGTGTTTGACGGGGAAGAGACCGCCGTCGCCGCTATTTATGACGGCCAAATCCAAAAGGGAGACGTGGTGGTTATCCGCTACGAGGGGCCGTCCGGCGGTCCCGGGATGCGGGAAATGCTTCAGGCGACCTCCGCGATCGCGGGGATGGGGCTTGACGGAGACGTCGCGCTGATCACCGACGGGCGCTTTTCAGGCGCGACGCGGGGCGCGGCCATCGGGCACATCTCCCCGGAGGCGGCGGCGGGCGGGCCTATCGCCTATGTGACGGACGGCGATAAAATACACATTGACATTGCGCGGTACGCCATTACGCTGCTCGTATCCGGCGAGGAACTGGATAAACGGAGGGAGACCGCGCCGTTAAGACCGCCGCAAACGTTGACCGGGTATTTGAAACGGTACGCGAACGCGGTATCCTCCGCGGACAAGGGGGCGGTCCTGTGCTGACGCTGGACCGGATATACCAGGCGGCGCATGTCCTCAAGGAGTGCGCGCGAAAAACCGACATCATCCCGTGCGCCAACAGTGCGCGTGATTGCGGCTTGTACCTCAAAACCGAAAATCTTCAAATCACGGGTTCCTTTAAGGTACGCGGCGCGTACTTCAAAATCGCCATGCTGTCCGACGGGGAAAAGGCGGAAGGCGTGATTGCCTGTTCCGCGGGCAATCACGCCCAGGGCGTCGCGTTGTCCGCCCAGCGTATGGGGATAAACGCCACCATCTTTATCCCAAGCATTGCCCCTCTTTCCAAAATCGAGGCGACTAAAAGGATGGGGGCCGACGTCATACTGATAGACGGCGTCTATGACGACGCGTATGAGGCCGCCATCGCCTGCCAAAAGGAGCGCGGCGGCGTTTTTATCCATCCCTTTGACGATGAGGACGTCATTGCCGGACAGGGTACGATCAGCCTTGAGATCCTGGAGCAGCTTCCGGGGCTTGACGCGATCGTCGTACCCGTTGGCGGCGGCGGGCTTATATCGGGCATTGCCTTCGCGGTCAAAAAACTCAATCCGCTCTGCAAGGTTTACGGCGTGCAGGCGGCGGGCGCGGACAGTATGGTCCACTCGCTGGAAAACAGGGGAAAAACAAACCTCAGCCATATCTCTACCTTCGCCGACGGCATCGCGGTCAAGTCGCCGGGCACAGCCACGTTTGAACTGTGCGCGCAATATGTGGATCAAATCGTGACCGTCACCGACGACGAGATCGCGACGGCCATATTGACGTTGATGGAGGAACAGAAGCTGGTCGCGGAAGGCGCGGGCGCGGTCGCGGTCGCCGCGGTCCTTTTTGACAAACTGCCCGTAAACGGGAAGAAGGTTTGCGCCATCGTTTCAGGCGGGAATATTGACGTGAATATTCTCTCCCGCGTGATCAGCAGGGGGCTTCTCACCACAGGGCGGCTTTCGGAACTGAAAATAGAGATGCTTGACAAGCCGGGACAACTCAAAGAGGTGTCCGCCATTATAGCGGATATGGGAGCCAACGTCGTAAAGGTCATGCACAATCCCGGCGGCGAGAACACGGATATTATCGGATGCTATCTGCACGTTTCGATGGAAACGAGGAACAAAGAACACTTTTTAGCGGTCAGGCAGGCTATACGGGACGCGGGGTATGTGATTGCGGCGGAATAAATGACCGGGATGAGATCTGTCCTTGCCAAATGCTCCCTGACATGCTAAACTGTATTCGGCGGGACGGACATTCCGAATAGCGTGATGGCTACATAATTAGGTATTCTAGTACGGGCATAGCCGTCCGCGCCCTTAAAAACCGATTCTTAAATATGGAGGAGACGCTGAACTATGCAAAACGGGAGATTGTTTTTCCACTGTCCCCATTGCGGGAATATGATCAGCTTTCTGAGGAATAGCGGAGCCGGCGTGATCTGCTGCGGGGAGAAAATGCGCGAACTCGAACCGAATACAACAGACGCCGCCTTGGAAAAG
>JAIRUE010000038.1 GCA_031254575.1 Oscillospiraceae bacterium
TAAATGCGGTCTGTTTCGGTCTTGAGTTTCGTGTAGGACGATCCGTCGCCCGGCCAGATTTCCATATAAATGATGTCGGAATACCCCGCGCTGAGCTGTTCACTCAATCCGTAACCCGAAACGGCGTTGAACAGAACCCGTGTATCAAGCTCCGTTTTCAGGCGCGACAGCAGCGATCCGTACCGCTCGTTTAACGCGACGGGGTTTCCGCCGTAATCGTATAGGCCGCCGCGGTTTCCAAGGGAGTCTACCTGAATACCGTCGTAGTCAAAAACCTTGAGCAGATCAGAGTGGACCTTGAGATAATACTCCTGCCAATGGGGATTGCCGGGGTCAAACAACCAAAGCCTCGCGCTTTCCCATCGTAAAGAGGATAGATCGTGATGGTCCTGCTTCTGATGGGCTTTATCCTTGAATAATCCCCATTCCTCCGATACGCCGTTCCGCTGATAATCGTCATACGCCCCGAAAATCAAGTTGTAAATAAAAGAATACATATTATATTCATGGCCGATACGGATCATATCCTCAACCGTCTGCATCGACGCGGACGAATGGTTCAGCGTATTCCAGGACGGCGCGGGTTCATCGGCCGTCCCGGCCAGCGGTCTGTCATGGGCGTCTATTACGTCATAATAGAACAAACCAGTTATGTGATGCCTGCGCAGCCGGTCCAGGACGGCACGGCTCTCATCCTCCGCCCGGCCGTTCATTTTTGTCAGATAGCCGTATCGCGGGAACACGTTCCAATCCGAAGACACATCCACCGCCGTCATGCCATAATCCAATAATGTCTCCCCCGCGGAGCAGTATACCTCCGCACAATATCCCATAAAGTCATTGTCCGGCATATGGAGAACGATGTCTTTGACGGCGCCGCCCGCGGGGACGGTGATCATTTCCCGTGTTGTGAATACAACTTCCAGTTTATGGCGCACCTTAATCTCCACTTCCAGGACCGGCGCGCCGCCGCCGTTAAGTTCAATGGTCAGCACGGGCGTTTCCCCCGGGGCATACCGGCTCTTGTCGGTATAAAGATCCGCTATAAGGTTGGGACTCATGACGGTTAACTCCTTGATAATTTCTGTGGGTCCGGACGTCGGCCCCGGCGGCGGGAGCGACACGGCGGCAGGAGGATCGGATGCCTGAACCGTACCGGCCGGCGGCGCGACCGGGGAACAGGCCGAAATAAACAGGAGAATCCAGATGACAGAAAACATGATCGCCCGTTTCATGCCGCCCCCCCGTAGTACACGCGCGCCTCAAACGGACGCAGGGCTTTGGCCGGGAACGGATAATTGCCGATCAGAAGCTCGGCGTCTTTCGGATAACAGCTTTCGATGTCCGGGCGTTCGACCGTATCCGGGGTAAAATTACATATAACGAGCATCCGCATATCATTCAAAGAACGCGTATACGCGAAAATTTTCTCATCATCCGGCCATAACGGAGAATAAGAACCGTATACGACGACGGGATACTGCCTGCGCAGCCGTATGATCCGCTTATAATAGGAGAGTACGGATTCCGGGTCCCGCATTTGAACGGCCGCGTTGACCGATGTGTAATTGGGGTTGACGCCGATCCACGGGACGCCGTCCGTAAATCCCCCGTTGGGGGCACTGCTCCATTGCATAGGGGTGCGGGCGTTGTCGCGCCCGGATTTCCGTATCCTCGCCATCATTTCATCATGTGTGTATATAGAGTTTTCACAGACCAGCTCCCTGTACGCGTTAAACGTTTCAATATCCCGAATCTCCTTCAGGCTGTTAAACGGCATATTGGTCATGCCCAGTTCCTCGCCCTGATAGATATACGGCGTACCCTGCATCATGTGCAAACAGGTGGCGAGCATTTTGGCGCTGAGGACGCGGCTTTCCTCGCTGGTGTCGTCTCCGAAACGGGATACGGCCCGCGGCTGGTCATGGTTTGACCAGAACAGGCTGTTCCACGCGCACCCTTCCAGCCCGGTCTGCCACTGAGACAGTATACGCTTCAGATCCGTAAGCATATACCTCCGCTGATTCCATTTACCGTAAACGCCCGCGTCAACATCCATCAGCTCAAACTGGAACACCATCGAAAGCTCGTCGGAATCAAAACCGCCGTATTTTTTGGCTTCCTCAACGGCGACGCCCGGCGTCTCGCCCACGGTCATAATGTCGTAACGGGACAGGACCTCCCTGTTCATTTCGCGGAGATACTCATGCACGCGCGGCCCGTTGACGCATTCGCGGCCGGCCCCGCCGTCGGACGCCAGCGCCCCGGCCGGTTTGGAGATCATATTGATCACGTCCATGCGAAAGCCGTCGATGCCCATGTCCAGCCACCAGCGCATTATTTCATAGACGGCCCGGCGAACCTCGCCGTTCTCCCAGTTCAGGTCAGGCTGCTCCTTGGCGAACAGGTGCAGATAATATTGTCCCGTTTCTTCGTCCGGCGTCCACGCCGAACCGGAAAACACGCTGCTCATCCGGTTGGGCGGCCCGCCGTCACAGCCGTCCCGCCAGATATACCAGTCGCGCTTCGGGCCGTCTTTTGACCGGCGGGATTCGATAAACCAGACATGCTGGTCGGAGGTGTGGTTGACAACTAAATCCATGACGACGCGCAGACCGCGCAAATGGGCCTGCTGAAGCAGCTGCTCCATATCCTTCATCGTGCCGAACTCCTGAGATATGGCCTGATAGTCGGATATGTCATATCCTCCGTCCACATTGGGAGACTGATAGACCGGACTGAGCCAGATAATATCGATCCCCAAGTCCTTCAAATAATCCAGCCGGTCAATGATGCCCGGAATATCTCCAATGCCGTCGCCGTTGGAATCCTGAAAGCTGCGCGGGTATATTTGGTACACCACCGCTTCTTTCCACCAGTTATGTATCTCCAAACCGCATTCTCCTCATATAAGGCTGACAGACATATTATTTAGGTATTGCGCTATACCTATAAATCAGTATATCATACCAAAGATGCCTTGTCAATAGGTATTGCGCTATACCTAAAACTTTTTTCAAAGTCATCTGCACGGTATCCGCTTAACGCCCAAAAAAACAGATATTATGGACTTTCCGGCTTGGCTGTGCTATGATTGACTTTGCCGGCGGCGGCAACCGTTACGGCAACAGACGCGGGAATACGCCCGTTTATGACAAATCCGGGCATGGCGGCGGAACGGAAAGGACGCGGCCCGCCGCCGTGTCCCCGCCGTAATCACTTTATAATAGGAGAGCCTGAATGATAACGATCAAGCAAATCGCCGAAATCGCCGGGGTCAGTCCCAGCACCGTATCCCATGTGCTCAACGGCCGTATGCATAAAATGTCTCAGGAGACGCGGGAAAAGGTAGAGAGGACATTAAGGGATCATAAATATATATCCAATATGGGGGGACACCTGCTGGGCAACGGCAGTTCACGGATTATCGGCGTCATCCTGACATATGCCCGCCGCAGTGAAATGAATGTCGCCCGGGACTCTTTTTTCTCAGAGATCATAGGCGCTTTGGAAAATGAGATACGTTCCAACGGTTACTATATGATGCTCTATACATCCGGCGATGTGGACGAAGGCCTGCGCATAGCCGCCTCTTGGAAAGTCGAAGGGTTGGTGGTTCTCGGCGCGCTGGCGCATGACTGCTCCCGCTATATGGAGGGGACAAATACGCCGCTTGTATTCATTGACTCATACTTTTATGACGACGGCAAAGCGTATGTCAATATCGGCTTGCATGATAAAAAGGGCGCGTATATGATGACAAAATATTTAATAACACAGGGGCACAAAAGAATTGCTTTCCTGGCGGACGGAAATCCGCCAATGGGCGTTGACTGCGAACGGCGCGATGGTTTTTTTGCCGCTTTGACGGATCACGGGCTTCCCGCGGACGAAGGCCAATATCTGTATATTAGCCACAGGTGCGCGGAGAGGGAAGCCTTTCTTTCAACATTTCTCGAGGAAAAATTCCGCGGGTTTACCGCCTTGTTTTTCGCGTCGGATTTTTACGCCGTGGATTCGATGAATTATTTTCAGGATCATGGTTTGCGCGTACCGGAGCATGTCTCTGTATGTGGTTTTGACGATTCCATCTTATCCGTACAGTGCCGTCCTAAACTGACGACGGTGCATCAGACGGTATCGCAAAAAGCGTCCTATGCCGTCGCTCAATTGCTGCGGATCCTGCGGAAGGAAAACATCGACCCCAAAATCATCCGGCTGAAGGTTTCTCTGCAGATACGGGACAGCGTGAGGCAGATGGAGAGCCTGAACTGTTGACTCTGGACGAGCCAATAAATGGGCTTGGCCCAAGCGGAATTATTGAAATCGGGAATTTTTTTGAAGAGAATAAGGAATATGACATAGGAAAGTATTTTGATGAAAAAATTATCATCCTTATAAATGTTTCAGATGATATATTAACAAAACATATTAACGACAGAAAGTCAAGGAATGTAACGGGAGACTATCTTAAAGTAGATGTGTTTGCAATGAAAAGGAATATTGAAAAAAGATTCAATGAAATGCCAAGCGACTTTATAAAATATGTGGCCAATATCACCATTGATAATGATTATGAACATGAGTATGAAAAAATAATGGTTTTTTTATCGACCTATTTACACACCTAATAAGCATTTACCATGCTATAACCGACATACCATTGTGCCGTGATAATAGAAAAGGATTTATCTCCCCGCCGGTATTCCTTGTCCGTGACCGCGCCTAAGCCGCTCCCACTTTTTCAGTCAATCGGCGTAAAACCGCTTGGGATAGGATCGGGGTCATAGGACAGCGCAAGCCCGACAAAGTTCTTGTTATTCAAATGTTTATAGCCGTTGTCCTTCGCCCATTGCATATAATAGCCGTACAGGACGCTTTGATATAACGGGTCCGTTCAGCCGTTATGTCTTCGTACCGTCTTTTCAGATGTGTTCCTTCGCTTTCCTCTGCCAGAGTTCATTTTCCGATTTTAAGAACTCTGCAAAGGAAAATGACCACGCACGCGCCCCCTACGGATATAAGGATGTTCCATATATCAAAGCTGAACTCGCTTCCCAGGCTGCCGATACCGATAAACGACGCAATAAACCCGCCTAACATTGAGCCGACGATACCAATGATAATGTTCACAATCAAGCTGTTTTTACTCTTCATAAGAATGCCCGCGAGCCAGCCTACCAGCGCGCCGAAAAGCACCCAGAGAAGCAGGGAAATCAACATGTTAAAGGCCTCCCTCATAATATATTATCTATTATATTATAGAAATACCGGAATAATGTCAACCTTTTTTTGAGCGGGAGCGGACAAAAGCCGGCATGAGTATCAAATGCAAATACTGACGTCATGTGCGGCGCCGCCGCTTATCCTTTTTCTTATGTGTGCTGCGTGTTTGATAATCGTCTGAAAGCACGCTGATATTCCCGTCCAGCTCCAATACGGCGAGATTCACTGCCGCCACGGAGCGGACGTTGTGTTCACGCAACACCTCATCCAGCTCTTCCATGCTGATTCGGGCTTTACGTAAGTTTTCCCTATTGATCTCTCCGTTATATACCAGAACGATGGCCTGCCCCTGCACAAAACCGGACAGTTTCGGAAAGCGGAATGTCAGCTGTTTCAGTATGTAGTTAAGGATAAACAGGGTGCCTGCCGCGCATAGACCGCCGGGCAGCGACGTGTCCGGCCCGACCATCGCGTTCTGTACGGCATTGCTGATCAGCAGGACAAATACAAGATCCACCACCGAAAGCTGCGCGATTTCTTTCTTGCCGAACAAACGCAGCGCGGCAACAATAAAGATATATACGCCGGCGGAGCTTCCCGCAATCATTAAATATCGCACTGCTATCCCCACAATTCCACCTTATATTCAAGCGGGCGGGCAGTCCTATCGGGCCGTTTCAATTCCTGAAACTGTGTATCGGGGGCGGTATCCTCCCGCCGCGGCTTATGAAGCCGCCGCAGCCAAAGCTGTTGACCGGCATGACCGGGGCTCGGCCCAGCAGGCCGCCAAACTCCGCGGTATCGCCAACGGTTTTGCCGGGTACGGGGATGATACGCACGGCCGTGGTCTTGTTGTTGATCATGCCGATTGCCATCTCATCCGCTATGATACCGGAAAGCGTTTCGGCCGACGTGTCTCCCGGCACGGCTACCATGTCCAGCCCGACCGAACACACGCAGGTCATGGCCTCCAGTTTTTCAAGCGTAAGCGCGCCCAGACGCGCCGCCTCGATCATGCCGTGATCCTCGCTGACCGGTATAAACGCGCCGCTGAGACCGCCCACATAGCTTGAAGCCATAACGCCGCCCTTTTTAACATTGTCGTTGAGAATGGCGACCGCCGCGGTTGTGCCCGGCGCGCCGGGCTGTTCCAGTCCCATTTCCCGCAATATCTCCGCGATACTGTCCCCCACCGCGGGCGTCGGCGCAAGAGAGAGGTCGATGATACCGAAAGGCACGCGCAGGCGTTTCGACGCCTCCTGCGCCACAAGCTGCCCCGCCCGCGTTATTTTGAACGCGGTCTTTTTGATGGTCTCGCACAGCGTTTCAAAGTCCGCGCCGCGCACCTGTTCCAGCGCGCGCTTTACAACGCCCGGGCCGCTGACGCCGACGTTTATCACGGCGTCGCGTTCGCCCGCGCCGTGGAAAGCGCCGGCCATGAACGGGTTGTCCTCCACGGCGTTGCAAAACACCACAAATTTGGCGCAGGCCAAAGCGTCGCGGTCTTTGGTAAGCTCCGCCATTTCGAGAATGACGCGGCCCATCCGCCTGACGGCATTCATGTTGAGCCCGCTGCGCGTCGAGCCGGCGTTCACGCATGAACACACGCGTTCCGTCCCGGCCAGCGCCCTGGGGATGCTGCGTATCAGCGCCCTGTCGCTAAACGTGCTGCCCTTCTGCACGAGCGCCGAATAGCCCCCGATAAAGTTGACGCCCACCGCGGAAGCCGCCCGGTCCAGCGTCCGCGCTATCTCAGCGTACATCTCCGACGCGCGGCTCAGGCCGTCCTCCGTATCGCTCAAGCCGGACAGGAGCCCCGCCGCCGCCAGCGCCACAGGCGTCACGGCGACTCGTTTGTTGACAATCGGCAGACCGTACTGGCGGCTTATATCGTCGCCGGTCTTTACCAAATGCTCGGCGGTCCGGGTGATTTTATCATAAATCTTCCGGTTGAACTCCCCGGCGTCCGGGCCGGCGCAGTCCAACAGGCTGACGCCCATAGTGATCGTGCGCACGTCGAGGTTGGACTCCTCAATCATTTGATTGGTTTCCTGTATTTCAAGCCTGGAGATCATAGCGCATTCACCTATATCCTATGCATTGTGGTAAATATGTCCTCGTGCTGCAGCTTAATGAGAACGCCAATGGCACGGCCCAGTCCGTCAAGCCCTTCGGCTATATCCTCGAAAGCCTGGCCCGACATGTCAACGATCATCAGCATAGAAAAATAGCCCCGCACGATCGTTTGTGAAATATCCAGAATATTGACGCCGCGCCCGGCGAGAAACGCGCACACTTTGGCGATAATGCCCACCTGATCCGCGCCCAAGACAGTTATAATGCCCTTCATTGCCTTTCTCCTTATCGTGCCTGCCGCTTTGGCGGTTCTACGAATACGGATTATAACGCACACCCGTCCGCCATGTCAACCCGTCCGGACATCCGGTCCCGCCTTTTCCTCATTGCTTAAAGGCCGCAGCGCCGCATAAGCTCATTATCACTCAGCAGGGATACCGCTCCGTCCGCCATGATCCGTCCGTCTTTCAAAATAACGGTACGGTCACAGACCCCGGCGGCAAACACCATATCATGCGTCGCGATAATTTTGGGATGCCGTAATTTTTTCAACACTTCGGTCAGCGCCCGTTTCGCTTTGGGGTCAAGATACGCGGTCGGCTCGTCAAACAGCAGCACGGAAGGGTTCATCGCCAAAACCGTCGCTATGGCCGCCAGACGCTTTTCCCCGCCGGACAACTTCAGGGATGATCGCCCCCGGAGATGGCTTATGTTCAGCAAGTCAAGCGTTTCGTCAACACGGGCTTCAATATCCTCTTCCGGCAAACCGTAATTGCGGCAGCCAAACGCAATATCGTCATATATCAGCGGCATAAAAAGCTGGTCGTCGGGATTTTGGAATACCAGCCCGATCTGTTTGCGGATCTCGTTCACCGTCTTTTTGCAAAGCCGTATGCCGTTCACTTCAACGGTACCGCCAGCCGGGGCGAGTATTCCGACAATCGCAAGCAGAAGCGACGTTTTCCCCGCGCCGTTCTCACCGATCAAGGCTATGTTTTCATGCCCGCCCAGGGTAAAACTCAGATTGTCAATCGCCTTTGTTTTATCCGGATATATAACCGTAACATTTTGCAATGTGAGCATCAGGCAATCCCTCTGAAAATTCCGGCAAACAGCGCGTTTGCGTCGATTATACGGAAGGCGATACACAGCAGGCAGGTAACGGAGCCGAAAATCCAGTCCCGGCGTTCTAATTTCCCGCGCCCCCGCGGGAAAACACGCAGCGCGTAACCCCTGCATTTCATGGCGCTATATACGCGGTCGGCGCGGTCGAAGCTGCGGAGAAGGAGCTGTCCCACAAAGCTGCCCATATCCTTCATGCCAATGCCACTTGCGCCTCCGCTTCGCAGAGAATAGGCGGTAACCATAGAATACGCTTCCTCAAACAATACGCCGATATAGCGGTATGTCATTTCAAAAAGCACAACAAAAACAGCCGGTATCCCCAATCTGCGCATAGAAGCGGTAATCTCCGCGAACGGCGTCACCGACACAAGCAGCAGCACGGCCATAACACACAGATAAACTCTGAATACTATAACAAAAAAGGAAACCACGCCATAACTGACCGTTACGCCGCCTATCGCAAACGCGGAAGCCCGGTCGAAAAATATATTGGATATGCCCGCGAAAAGGCAAAACGGAAGCGTGAACAGAAATCTTTTGAGCAGCATGGAATAGGGGGTCTCTGATAAGGCCATCAGCAACGCCGGATAAAAGACGTATGGGATCAGCCGCCCGAAAGCGTATCTGTCAAACGAAACGACGGTTATGATGAAAACCGCCGCCGTCAACAGCTTCACCGCCGGGTGCAGCTTATGGACGAAAGAATGACCGCCCGATAGCTGTTCGAGCGCGTATAGCTGCCGGATCTTGTCTTTCACGCGGGCGACGCGCCCTTTCGCTTCTTTTTGAAGGTTGAAATGCCAAACGCTGCGGCTCCGGCTAATACAAAAGTCAGTACCCCGCCAACCATGCCCGCCACAGTCGTTCCTATGCCGGAACCGTCTTCCCCGGCGTCTTTGAAATCATAATCCGGCATAAGGGCGGTCGCCTCCTGAAGGGACGCCGCGCCCTTAAACACCGCGCCGTCCGCCTCCAGTTCCTCCACTCCCGCCGTTTTCCCGACCGCCCACTCAAGCCCGTCGGGATAAGAGGACGCAAACAGGGACAGGGCGCCCCCCACAAGCAGCGTGACAACAGCAAGGACAATCAAAACATTTCGCATCGGAACGCCGTTTTGAATTGCCGCCCCGTCAAAAGTGCTTTCCATGATCTCCGGGCGTATTTTATAAACAAAGCAGAGAACGGCGGCGGTTATGATCCCCTCCGCAACCCCGATCGCAAGATGAATCGGCTGCATTAAAAACAGAAAAGTCCCGAACGGAAGCGCGGTAATACCGGAAAGCCGCGTCTCAAGCACCACGCCAAACGCGCCTAGCTGCAGGCTTACAACGACCGCGAGTATAGACGCCGCCGCGATCCTTCCCCATTGCCTTCCATTTTTAAGAAGCGGCTTAAAGACCAGCGGGCAAACAATCAGGCATGGGATAACGCCCATATTGAAGATATTGCACCCAAGGGCCAGCAGACCGCCGTCGGCGAAGAACAGGCATTGAATGATCAGTACCGCCGATATGGATAAGAGCGCGGGAAATCCGCCGATCATGGCGGCGAGCAAAATACCGCCTCCGATGTGCCCGCTCGACCCCGTCGCGGGAATCGTAAAGTTGATCATCTGCGCGGCGAATACAAACGCGCCCATCACGCCCATGACCGGAATCTTTTTTTCGCAAAGGTCGTCCTTTTTAATTTTTTTCACGGCGTAGGCATTGGCGGCGGCGCTGACGGCGCACATAGCCCCGCCGACGGCGGGGGATAACAGAGCGTCCGCCATGTGCATTACAAGTTCCTCCTTAAAATAAAAATGACGCTAAAAAATCCTGCGTTACTTCTGTGACGCAAGATACCTTCATGGCATCATCATTCCCGTGGTTACTGGCTGCGCGCATATCTTCATGATACGCATTATAGGGATTATACCACCGCCGGTGCCCTGCGTCAATCCCCCCTTCTTATCCTTTGGGCTATTTCATCAATATAAAATTGAACCGGTTTTTCAACAACGCCCAGTACGGTGACGTTGCATTTATCAATGGGGATCAGTATTTTATGCGCGGGACTTGACGAAACAGCTTCCGCCATTTTCGGACTGATTTCGCCGTGCATGGAATTTGCGATCACAATACCTGTCACGCCAATGATATAGTCAGCTTCGGCGCAGTTGTATACCACGGCGTTTTCCCCGGTCGCGCCGCAACTCGCGCCCGCTTTCAGCATGGCCGACGTCGCTAATGAGTTTGTCCCTACCGCCGTAATTACAACGCCGGAAATTTCAGCTTTTATGTGTTCAATGATAGACTTGCCAATGCCGCCGCCCATGCCGTCTATGACTAAAATATTCATAGGATAGCTCCCGATTACCTAAAAACTTTTGCGTTACGGAGCAGTGCCCGTCAACACCGGTATGATACTTTTTGTAGCACAGCCGGTTTGCTTTCGCAATCCGAGCGTGAAAGCAAATGCTTATTCTATCAGCCTTTTTCCCCGTCCGCGCGTTCTATACCGCTATTTCATCAACCGCCAGATAATAATATGTCTGCCCCAGTTCCTCATAGCGCCCGAACACGCCGGACATCTCCACGATTGTTTCATCCGCCGGGTAATCCTCAGGGTAAGAGTGCCTGCCGTTCCATATAAATTCCATTCCCTGCTGGCAGCAGGCGGTTGCGTCCTCGATAACCACGTAATGATAATATAAGCCTGTTTTATCATAATAGGATGCATAATACAGACCGCTCATTTTGATGGTTTTCCCCATATAATCCTCCGGCCTGGTCATGATGTTATACACTTCAGCATAGACCATCACGCTGCTCAAAACCGTCAGATCCACATCAACAGCCCGGCCCTGCGCGCCGCCGTTTATCCCCGGACTTTCCCGCCCGCCGCCCTGAGGCGTCCCGTTCCCGGAACAGCCCGTGACGCAGCCAAGCGCCAGGCACAAAAGCATAACCGGCGCCGCGTATCTTTTCATCGCGTTTCAAGCCCTCCTCATGGTCAATCCGATGATACGGTATATAAAAACCCCGCAATATCCACAGCCGCAAACCCAAACGATTTCCCTGACCGCGCCCGCCGGGCATAAACGCTCCGCCTCCTGAGCCAATTTGAAACTGTGTTTCAGTTTAGCATATTTGAATAAATATGTCAACAGCAAAAGCCCGTGAAAAACTGACAGCCAGCGTTTCACGGGCCCGCTTTCCCCCTGCCGCCGGGAAGGAGGGAGCGGATAAGTTTATAGTGAGGTTATCCGGCGTTCCACGCCTCTATTACGCCGTCCTGATGTCTTTTTTCAAACGATTTGTTCCCGTTATGGGTAGTGCTCCCCAAAAAGTGCAGGCATACCTGACCGTTCATCCCGTTGCCCGCGATCGTCCCGCCGCCGTGCGGCATCCCGTTGATAGACGCGGCTATCGTGCGGCCGTTGATCGTCACCCAAACCGGGCGGGGGTCCCAACTCCATTTGCCGCCGTAGGTTCTTTTCAGAATTTCGGTATCCTCTTTTGTGAGCGGCTCGACATCGGCGTGGTTTCCGTTGGAGAAACTCTGTACGAAATAAGTCAAACCCGTTCTGACGTCAAGCACCTGCGTCGGCACATAGGTTTTGAAAATGGTCTTCACATATGACCACTCCAGCAATTCCACAGTCCCGCCGGCATAACTGTCCGCGTTCATCAAATACTCGGATTTGATATAGCCGGCATTGCCGTTTACGCTGACTTTGGACCAGTTTTCGGGGTCATACTCCAAAACCTGCACGGCGGTACCGGCATTCAACAGCTTTATAACGGCCGCGTCCAAAGACGGCTCCGTCCTGAAATTCACTCTATCGGTCGTTCTATAATGCACGGAATCCTCAGGCTCAGCCGTATTGTCCTGTCCGTTTTGACCGGTCTCAACAAGGTACTCTGATTTTATATACCCGGTTACGCCTTCTATGTCGGCTTTTGCCCAACCCACGGGATCATACTCTGAGACCTGTATGGCGGTACCTGTATTCAGCGACTTTATAACGGCCGCGTCCAGGGACGGCCCCGTTCTGAAATTCACTCTGCTGGTCGTTATATACTTCACGGAATCCGCGGGCCTCGTTTCCTGCCCGTTTTGGCCGGCTTTAACGAGATACTCCGATTTTATGTAACCGGTTACGCCTCCCGTACTGACCTTTGACCAATTCGCGGGGTCATATTCCAGCACCTCGACGCTGACGCCGGCGTTCAATGTTTTGATTACACCGGATTCCAGCGACGCCTCGGCTCTGAGGTTGACTCTCGCGCCGGTCAGAAACGTGTCGGCGGCATACGCCGTCCGTATGGAGCTGGCCATCAGGCAACAGGCTACCACAAAACTAACTATCTTTCGCAAAACACGATACACCACAGCTTTCTCTTTAGTATTCTGACGAGGCTTCCGTCGCGGCGGTCTGACATTCTCCTTTCACCCCGTATTCACGGCGGGCAGATCCGCCTCAACAAAGCGCCGTTGTTCAGTGTAACAGAGTTTGTTTCTTTTGTCAATCACTTTGTAACCAACTTGTTATTTTTTTGTAACCAAACAAAAATCGTATTCCCCTTTACAAACCACGGGGAGGTGTGATATACTCATCCTGTATCATTGTATTTTAAGAGTAGGAGGCGTAATATATGGCAGGGATCAGCCCCATCGGGCCAAGCTACGGCGTCAACATCGCACCGTTGAATCCGGGGACCGCGGTCAAACCGGTCAACAAGCCCAATACTACATACGCCCCGGAAGCCCCCAATGCCCCGGCGCAGCCCGAGACAGGGCGCAATTTGGCTCCAGCCGGCCCCGGGGAGATAGCCGGTATCGTCGGCGTCAAAGACGGCGCGGCCAAACTCGGCATGGCCGCGGAACAGTCGCAGATCGAGTCCATTGTCCCGCGGCAGATGGTATCGCTGGGAAAGGACGGAAAGGTCGAGGACGGCAATACGTCCGCCGCCGAGAACCTCGAGACTATTCAGAAGGCCACAGCCGAGCCGGAACCGGGCGAAACGCCCTCGATGTTCGATACCAAGAGCGCGGAGGAAGCGTTTAAGAACGAAAACGATTACTCCTTTGAAATCAAAACGCCGGACGGCGAGGAAACCGCCCGGAGCGCCATTGGCCTCGTAAACGGATACAACGCCATGTCCGGGGCGGCGGGTGATCTGGGTTCGGACCGTTTGCAGTCCCGGCTGGACGCGATCTATGAGACCTCCGCCGACAACCTTTCCAAGGCCGGTATCGGCAAAGGCGGCGACGGGTCGCTGCGCGTTGAGTCCCCGCCCGGGCCGGGCAGTGAAAGCGCGCTGCGCAGTTTTGCGGAGCTTCTGAAGACCCTCGCGGAGGAAGTCAGTCAAAACCCGGCATCCTTTGCTCCGAAGAACGGACAGGAAGGCGTCCTCTATCAGGCGGACGGCGGCGCGTTGGCGCAAATTTCATCGGCATTATCCAGTATCGGGCAGCTTTTTGATTCTTATATGTAATAAACCAATGCGTTATAACGATATGTCTCCCCGTCTTCCGACCGGGAGACATATTCCATACAGAAAGGAAATCCTCTATGTTCAACATTCCCCAAGCGGCGCAGCCGTCCTATGACGTCAACGCCGTACGCGAGGCCACGGCCAAAGCCCCTCTCTGGGTACACTTCGGCGCGGGCAACATCTTCCGGGCCTTTATCGCCGCCCTGCAGGACGACTTGCTCAACAAAGGACTGTGCAACCGGGGCGTGATAGCCGCCGAGCCGTTTGACCCCGAAATCATTGAGGCGGTTTACCGCCCGTACGGCAACCGCGCGCTGCTGGTGACCCTCCGCGCCGACGGCTCGACGCGGCTTGCCGTGTCGGCGTCGGTGACGGAGGCGCTGGCCCCGCTGCCGGGGACGCCGGATCATCAGCGGCTGGTTGAGGTTATGGAAGCGCCAAGCCTGCAAATGGCCAGCTTTACGATCACCGAAAAGGGCTACCGGGGCCCGGTGACGGAACTGCTGGCCGGCCTGATGCGCGGGCGGTACCGGGCGGGCGGCGCGCCGCTGGCGCTGGTGAGCATGGACAACTGCAGCCGCAACGGCGAGCTGCTGCGCTCCGCTGTGCTGGAAGCGGCGAAAGCGTATGGCGACGGCGGTTTCTCCGCCTATCTGTCCGATCCGTCCCGCGTCTCGTTTCCGTGGAGCATGATCGACAAAATCACCCCCGCGCCCTCGCCGGACGTACAGAAAACGCTGCCCAACCCGGCGGACTGGTCTCCGACCAGAACCGCCAGAGGAACGGTCGTCGCGCCGTTCGTCAACGCGGAGGAACCGCAATACCTTGTCATTGAGGACAGCTTTCCGAACGGGCGGCTTCCTCTGGAAAAGGCGGGCGTTTACTTTACGGACCGTGAAACGGTGCGCAGGGCCGAGCGCATGAAAGTGACCGCCTGCCTCAACCCGCTGCATACGGCGCTCGCGGTGTTCGGCAGCCTGCTGAGGATCGGGACCATCGCGGACTGCATGAAAGACCCGGACCTCGCCGCCCTGGCGCGCCGGATCGGCTATGACGAGGGACTGCCAGCCGTGGAGCATCCCGGTATTTTTGAACCGAAGGACTTTTTGGATGAGGTCGTCACAAAACGCCTCGTCAATCCGTTCCTTCCCGACACGCCGGCGCGTATCGCCTCCGATACAAGCCAAAAGCTCCCGTTCCGCTTCGGCGGGACGATAAAGGCGTACGCCGCGCGGGAGGAGCTGTCGGCGGATGATCTGACTGCCATACCGCTTGTTTTGGCGGGCTGGGTGCGCTACCTGATGGAAACCGGCGACGACGGCGGGCCGCTGGCGCTGAGCCCGGATCCCATGCTGCCGCGTCTCACGGCCGCGCTGAAAGACGTGCGGTTCGGCGAACCGTTGACGGCAAAAAATGCCCGGGCGGTCTTTGCCGACGCCGCCCTTTTCGGGTGTGATCTATACGCGGCCGGGTTGGGCGCGCGCTGTGAGGATCATCTTGCCGCGATGCTCAAAGGCCCCGGGGCCGTACGGGAGCGGCTGAGGATCTCCCTCAGTCCCGCTCGCCCATCAGCAGCGCCATGACGGCTTTCTGCGCGTGCAGGCGGTTTTCCGCTTCGTCGTATATCTCCTTGGCGTGGGCGGCGAACGCTTCGGCGGTGATCTCCTCGCCCCGGTGAGCCGGCAGGCAGTGCTGCACGACGACGTTTTTGGCGCAGAGGGACAGCAATTCCATATTGACCTGATACCCCGCTAAATCGGCGAGGCGTTTGGGCGCGTCGTCTTCCTGTCCCATGCTGGCGAAGACGTCGGTGAAAACGGCGTTCGCGCCCTCCGCCGCCTCGCGCGGGTCGCGGAGCAGAGTGAAACCGGGATTGTTCCGTACCCTTTCCAGAACGTCGGGCCGAGGGTCATATCCCTCCGGGCAGGCGACGCGTATCTTCATGCCGCAGGTCAGCGCCCCTACGATCAGGCTGCCGCACACATTGTTGCCGTCGCCTACCCAGCAGACGGTCAGCCCGGCGAGTGTCGCCAGATGCTCGCGGACGGTCATCAGGTCGGCTAATATCTGGCAGGGGTGTTCGTCGTCGGTCAGGCCGTTGATGACTGGCACCGAACCGTATCTCGCAAAATCCTCCACGTCTTTCTGCGCGAAGGTGCGGATCATCACGCCGTTCACATAGCGGGAGAGAACGCCTGCCGTATCCTCAATGGGCTCGCCCCGTCCGAACTGCGCGTCGGCGGGCGTCAGGTTGATGGCGTGGCCGCCCAGTTGGAACATGCCCGTTTCAAACGATACGCGCGTCCGCGTCGACGCTTTGGTGAAAATCATGCCCAGCGTCTTGCCCTCCAGCGCGCGGTGGGACAGGTTGTGCTGCTGGTTGAACTTCATCTGGTCGGCCAGCGCCAGGATCTCCATGATGTCGGCCTGCGTCAGGTCGGACATTTTCAGCAGGTGTTTTGCGGTCATGCCAGCACCTCCCTCAAAACGGACAGCCCCTCGCCGATCTCGGAATCGGAAACCGTCAGCGGCGGCAGCAGCCGCACCGCGTCCGTACCGGCCGTCAGGCAAAGCAGCCCGTGGTCCAGCAGCGCTTTGGCGTATGCTTTCGGATCTCCCTCCACAACGACGCCGATCATCAGCCCGCGCCCGCGCGTGCCGCGCACCCGTCCGCCGAAAGATCCGATGCCGTCCCGCAGCAGCCTGCCCTTGCGCTCCACGTCGCCCAAAACGCCCGTCAAAATGTCCAGCGTCGCCAGCGCCGCCGCGCAGGCCAGCGGCGTGCCTCCGAACGTGGAGCCGTGCAGGCCCGGGGCAAATACGCCGCGCGCTTTTTTGCCAAGGATGAAGCCGCCGATCGGAAACCCGCCGCCGACGCCCTTAGCGAATGAAATGCCGTCCGGCTCCACGCCATAGTGCTGGAATCCAAACCATGTCCCGCACCGCCCCGCGCCGGTCTGCACCTCGTCGAACAGCAGCAGCCAGTCCCGCTCGGCGCACAGCGCGGCGACGGCTTTGACATACGCCTCCTCCAGCGGGTAGACGCCGCCCTCGCCCTGCACCGGCTCAAAAAGCACGGCGCAGACATCGTCCCCAAGCGCTTTCAGCGCGTCCAGATCGCCCATGTCCGCATGGACAAAACCCGGCGTCAGCGGCTGGAAATACTTATGGTACGCGTCCTGACCGGTCGCCGCCAGCATGGTGTGCGTCCGCCCGTGAAAGGAGCGGTTCAGCGTCACGACGGTGTGCCGGTTTTGGCCGTATTTATCCCCGCTGTATTTCCGCGCGGCTTTGATCAGGCCCTCGTTGGCTTCCGCGCCGGAGTTCGCGAAAAACAGCGCGTCCAGCCCGGAGAGTTCGCAGAGCCGCTCTGCCAGCAAGCCGCCCGGCCGGGTGTAGTAGTAGTTCGAGGTGTGGACCAGCGCCGCCGCCTGTTCCGCGACGGCTTTGACCCATTGCGGGTGCGCGTGCCCGACGGACATCACGCCCCAGCCGGAGGCGAAGTCGAGATACCGCTTTCCGGCGTCGTCATAAAGGTACGACCCCTCGCCGCGGACAAAACAGACCTCCTGCCGCCCGTACGTGGGAAGGATGTGGTCTTCATAAAGGGTTTTGGTTTGTGTGAAATTCATGGGATTGCCTCCTATCCGCCTGTTATTTGTGTTCCGACGCCCTCGACCGTCAGCATTTCCACCAAAAGGGAGTGCGGCGCGCGCCCGTCGAGGATGACCGCGCTCTTTACGCCGCGCCGCAGCGCGTTGACGCAGCATTCGATTTTGGGGATCATGCCCTTGCGGATGACGCCCTCGCGGATCAGCGCCGGAATCTCGCTCAGCCTGGCTTCGGGAATCAGCGTCGCCGGGTCGTCTTTATCGCGCAGCAACCCCGGAACATCCGTCAGCAGGATGAGCTTTTCGGCGCCCATCTCCGCCGACAGTTCCGCCGCCGCCGTGTCGGCGTTGATATTGTACGCCGCGCCGTCGTCCGCGCCCCGCGCGACCGTTGACACGACGGGAATATATCCTTTGTCCAGAAGCATGTTCACCGGCCCGGGGTCTGTTTTTTTGATCTCTCCGACCAGGCCGTAATCGTTTTCCCCCCGCAGCCGTCCGACGAGAAACAAATCCCCGTCCATGCCGGACAGGCCGACTGCTTTGCCGCCCCTGCGGTTGAGCTGGGAGACGAGATTCTTGTTAACGGATCCGCACAGCGTCATCTGCACGACCTCCATCGTTTCCTCGTCGGTATAGCGCAACCCGCCGATAAAGCGCGGCTCAATCCCAAGCCGTTCCAGCAGCGCGTTTATCTCGGGACCGCCTCCGTGTACGACCACGAGGCGGATGCCCACGAGGGAGAGCAGAACAATATCGTCGATCACGGCCTCGCGCAGCTCCGCCTTCTCCATCGCGGCCCCGCCGTATTTGACCACGACCGTCTTCCCGCTGTACTGCCTGATGTACGGCAGCGCCTCGGCCAGCACCGTCACCCTGTTTGTCATAAAGCCTCCTGCCGCGCTCCGCAAACGCCCGTTTTCATACACGGGCGGCGGCGCGGTTCTTTTATGTCCGGTACGCCCCGTTGATCTCCACGTATTTTTCCGTCAGGTCACACCCGAACGCCTCCGCCTCAAACGCGCCGCCGCGCAGATCGACCAGAATTTGCACCTCATCGCGGCTGAGGACGCGCCTGGCGAGGATCTCGTCAAAAGGCAGGCCCATGCCGTCCTTGCACACGGCGACGGATTCGCCGGAGGATAAAAACGAGACGTCCACTCTCCGCGGATCGAACGGGGCGCCGCTATACCCCAGCGCGCACAGCACACGCCCGAAGTTTGCGTCCGCGCCGTACATCATCGCCTTGACAAGACTGGAGGAAATGACGCCTTTCGCCAGCTTTTCGGCGCATTCCTCGCTGTCCGCGCCCCTGACGAGGCAGGAGACCAGTTTGGTCGCGCCCTCCCCGTCACGGGCGATCGAGCGCGCCAGCTTTCCGTTGACATGGTTCAGCGCCTCTAAAAAAGCGCGGTAACCGTCGTCTTTTTGCCCGATCGGCGGGTTTCCGGCAAGGCCGCTGGCCAGCGCGGCCAGCATGTCGTTGGTGGAGGTGTCACCGTCAACGCTGATGCGGCTGTAGGTAACGCGGTTGGACTCGCGCAGGGCGGCGTGCAGCATTTCGGATGTAATGGCGGCGTCGGTGGTGATGAAGGCCAGCATGGTCGCCATATTGGGGTGTATCATGCCGCTGCCTTTGGCGATACCGCCGACGGTGACGGTTTTGCCCGCGATTTCAACCTGCGCGGCGGCCTGTTTGTCACAGGTATCGGTCGTCATGATGGCCGCCGCCGCCGCGTCGGAGCCGTCCCGCGACAACCCTTTCACCAGCGCGGGAATCGCGTCCGTCACAATCCCTGCCGGCAGCGGTACGCCGATGACGCCGGTGGAATTGATGATGATCTCGTCGGGGCGGACGGCAAGCTCCTTCGCCAGGGCCGCGCAGATCTCCCGCGCGGTCTCCTCCCCGTCCGGCGTACAGGCGTTGGCGTTGCCGCTGTTTGCAATGACGGCGCGCGCCGTCCCACCCGCAAGGTTGCGCTTTGTCACATGAAGCGGCGCGGCCTGAACGAGGTTTGTGGTATAGAGCGCCGCGGCCGTACAATCGAGGTCGGCGAAGATGAGCGCGAGGTCTTTTTTCGACGTGTTCCGGCGGACCCCGGCGTGAACGCCGGAGGCGGAAAACCCTTTGGCGGCGCAGCAGCCGCCCGCCACTTCCTTCATAAGATAAACACCCTTTCTTTCACTATGGGGCTCCGCCCCATATCCCGCCAAGGGAACATTTTGAAAAAAGTCTCTTCAGGCATCTTCAAAAACTCTTATTTGATGTTTTTACCGGATGTCAAAGCGGAGCTTAAAGCACTGTATGGCGGCGCCCGCCGCGCCCTTGCCCAGATTATCGAACCGGGCGGCCGCCATCATATGCGTCTCCTCCCCGAACACAAACAGTTCCATATCGTCCGTCCCGTTGCACCGTTCCATTTCTAGCCGCCCGTTTTCCAGGGAATCCTCTCCGCCAAAGGGAAGGACGCGGATATACGCCTCATTTTTATACCAGTCCGCCAAAAAAGCGTATACCTTCCGCGCCGGCAGCGGCAGCGGAATATGGACGAGCATTCCCTGCCGCACCGGGGCGAGGACAGGGAGGAGGATGGGGGGCTTTTCCAGACCGCAGACAGCCATGACTTCGGGCAGGTGTTTGTGCCGCAGGTTCAGCGCGTAGGGCCTCGCGCCGCGGGGCGCGTTTTCCCTCTCGTATTCCCCGATCATTGCTTTTCCCCCGCCGCTGTAACCGGTCAAGGAAAAGCAGGAGACGCTGGCGCCGCGGTCTATAAAACCGCCCTGTACCAGCGGGTATACAAGAGCGCAGAAGCCGGAGGCGTGACAGCCGGGCACGGCGATCCGGTTTGACGACCGTATCCGCTCCCTGTGCGCGGGCGACAGTTCCGGGAAGCCGTAGGCCCATCCAGGATGGGTGCGGTGGGCGGTGGACGCGTCAAAGACGACGGTTTGCGGGTTTGTGACCATCGAAACCGCTTCCCGCGCCGCGTCGTCTGGGAGGCAGAGGAATACGGCGTCTGCGGCGTTGAGCATCTCCGCCCTCGCGGCGGTGTCTTTCCGGCGGGCGCCGTCAATGTCCAGCAGCGTCACGCCCGGTATCGCCCGCAGCCGCTCCTCGATTTGCAGCCCGGCCGTCCCGGCCCGCCCGTCAATGAATACGGTCATTTGACAAGCCCCCTTTTCCGCACGCATTCAATCAAATCCACCGCGAGGAAAACGTCGTCGTCAAAGAGTGGAGAGAACTCTTTATATCGTTCGATAGGCAATGTCTCCAACGTCACTTTTTCCTTGGCGCAAACTGCCACCAGTTTTCCGGCGATCCCATACGCCTCCCTGAACGGCAGGCCCTTGCCCACAAGGTAGTCGGCGCAGTCGGTGGCGTTGAGAAAACCTTCCGAGGCGGCGGCGCGCATCCGCTCCTTGTTGAACTCTATAGCCGCCATCATCGGAGCGAACGCCGCCAGGCAGGCCGAAACGGTGTCCAGCGCGTCAAACAGCGCCTCCTTGTCCTCCTGCATGTCCTTGTTGTAGGCCAGCGGCAGTCCTTTGAGCATAACCAGCGTTCCCATCAAATCGCCGAAAACGCGTCCCGCCTTGCCGCGGATCAGCTCGCAGAGGTCGGGGTTCTTCTTCTGCGGCATGATCGAGGAACCGGTGGTAAACGCGTCGGGAAGCCTTGCGAACCCAAACTCGGCGGAACACCAGAGAATGATTTCCTCGCTCATCCGCGACAGATGCACCATCAGAACAGACAGAACGGAGAGCGTTTCCAGCGCAAAGTCCCGGTCGCTTACCGCGTCAAGCGGGTTTTCGCAAGGCCCGCGAAAACCCAATGCCCCGGCAGTCCTATCCCGGTCGATAGGGTAAGTCGTCCCGGCCAGCGCGCCCGCGCCAAGCGGACACTCCTCCATGCGGGCAACAGCGTTTCTGATCCGGGACACGTCCCGCCGCAGCATTTTACCCCAGGCCGCGAGATGAACCTTCAGCGTGACCGGCTGCGCCCGCTGCAAATGCGTATACCCCGGCAGTACGGTATTTTTATGCCGCCTGGCCCGGTCAGCCAGAATCCGCAGCAGCGCCTCTATCTGCCCGCGCAGCCCGTTCAGCGCCGTCCTGGTATACAGGCGCAGATCAACCGCCACCTGATCGTTGCGGCTGCGGCCCGTGTGCAGGCGTTTGCCGGGTTCCCCGATCCGCCGGGTCAGCTCGGTTTCAATAAAGGTGTGGATGTCCTCGGCGGCGGGGTCGGCCGAAAGACGCCCGCTTTCCATATCGCCCCATATGCCGCGCAGCCCCCCGCAAATCGCGGCGGCGTCCTCCCCGGAAATGATCCCGCAGTGCCCCAGCATCTCGGCGTGGACCAGCGAGCCCCGGATGTCTTCCTCATACAGCCGCGCGTCAAACCCGATCGAGCGGTTGAACGCCTCCAGCGCGGGGTTTATGTCGCCGGAGGCCCGCCCGGCCCATAATTTCGCCGGCGCGCCTCCGGAGGCAGGGTCCGCCGCGGGCTTTACGGAGGGACCTGTCATAACGGCCGCCTCAGCATAGCGTGTACTTTCGACGGCAGTCCGAAGAGATTGATGAAGCCCTCCGCGTCTTTCTGATTGTATTCGCTCTCGCCGAAAGAGGCAAGCTCCTCCGAATACAGGGAGTACGGGCTTTCCATCCCCTGGCCGGTGACATTGCCCTTATACAGCTTGAGCCGCACGGTGCCGGTGACGCATTCCTGCGTCCTGTCCACAAACGCGCTCAACGCCTCGCGCAGCGGCGTGAACCACTGGCCGTAGTAAACCAGTTCGGCGAAGCGGATGGCGAGCTGCTGCTTCATATGCAGCGTGTCACGGTCAAGGGTGAGCTGCTCCAGCATGGCGTGGGCTTTATAGAGAATCGTGCCGCCGGGCGTCTCATAGACGCCGCGCGACTTCATCCCCACCAGGCGGTTTTCCACCAGATCGATAATGCCGACGCCGTGCCTGCCCCCCAGGATGTTGAGCTTTTCGATCAGTTCCACGCCGCCCAGCTTTTCACCGTTGAGCGCAGCCGGGACGCCCTTCTCAAATCCGAGCGTAATGACTTCCGGCGCGTCGGGCGCTCTCTCCGGCGTCACACCCAATTCGAGTATCTTATCGTATAAGGGGGCGTTTGCGGGATTTTCCAGGTCAAGCCCCTCGTGGGAGAGGTGCCAGAGGTTTTTATCCTTTGAATAGTTGGTTTCGCGGCTGACGGCCAGCGGGATGTTCCGCGCTTCCGCGTACGCGATTTCGTCCTCGCGGCTCTTAAGGTCCCATTCGCGCCACGGGGCGATGATCGAAAGCTCCGGCGCGAACGCCTTGATGGCCAGCTCGAAACGCACCTGATCGTTGCCTTTGCCGGTACAGCCGTGCGCGATGGCGTCCGCGCCCTCGCGCACGGCAATTTCCACCATCCGGCGGGCAATGACGGGGCGGGCGAACGACGTTCCCAGCAGATATTCCCCCTCGTATACCGCCCCCGCCTTGAGCGTGGGAAATATGAACTCATCGGTAAATTCCCGCCGCAAATCCTCGATATAGCACTTGGAAGCGCCCGTTTTCAACGCCTTTTCAATCAGGCCGTCAAGCTCCGCGCCCTGACCGACGTCGGCCGCCGCGGCGATGACCTCGCAGCCGTAATTCTCCCTGAGCCACGGGATGATGACGGAAGTGTCCAGCCCGCCGGAGTAAGCAAGCACCGCTTTTTTACAAGGTTTCATCATGGTTCCCCCTCTGTATTCGCCGTACCGGGAAACGGGCCGCGGACAGGTCCCGTCTCCCGGCGCTTTTCACCGTTGTTTATAAATATAACATATGAAGAATAAAAATGCAATACTCTTTTGAACTTTGTCTTGAATTTTTTTTACGGCTGCGTTATAATGAGGACATTGCCCGGCTGA
>JAIRUE010000073.1 GCA_031254575.1 Oscillospiraceae bacterium
ATGAAACATCAGGGGCAGTTTCTGCATCTTATCGAACAGCGAGCGCCTCAGTGTCCGTACAATGCGCTGCGAGACCCTGTTCATGATCAGCCCCTGCGCCGTGTTCAGAATCCAGACGGTCAAATATATCGTCAGCAGAGCGGCGCCGGACTTGTATACGAGCGGGAAGCTCACGCCGGCGTCTCCCGTCATGGCGTCTACGCTTCTCCCGATCAGGTATGGGGCGAACACGCCGGCGGCCGCGGCGATCAGCAATAAACCCGACACTAAAAACAGCAGTTTCGCTTCTTTGACATAAAACTTCAGCAGTTTTTTGAACGTCCCTTTCGCGTTCTTCGCTTTTTCCCTGGGTGAAAAACGCGCCATGGCGTTCCCGCCGGGTCTGCCATGCGCCCCCAATACGGGCGTTTCCCGGTGTGCCTGCCGGTTATCCGCCATATCAGCTCACCCGCCCCTCATAAACGCCGATTTGAGAACGGACAATATCACGGTACGGCTCGCAATCCCGCATCAGTTCCTTGTGGGAGCCGAATCCCGCCGCGCGGCCGTTCTCAAGCACCAGAACACGGTCGCAATCCATGACCGTACCAATCCGCTGGGTGATGAAGACGCAGGCCATACCGGAGGCATACGTTTTAAGATTCTGTTTGACCCTCGCTTCCGTAATTGCGTCTAGGGCGCTTGTGCAGTCGTCAAGGATGAGGATCTCCGGCTTCCTGATCAAAGCGCGGGCAATGGAGAGGCGTTGTTTCTGCCCGCCGGACAGGTTCACGCCGCCCTGCCCGATCACGGTGTCATAGCCGTCCCTGGCCGCCGTTATAAAGTCATGGGCGCACGCCAGTCCGGCGCAGCGGACCACCTCCTCGCCGGAGGCGTCCGGCCTGCCCCACAAAATATTCTCTTTAATCGTGCCGGTAAACAAAGCGGCCGTCTGCGGCACGACGGCGATTTTGGAACGGAGCTCATCTTCGGGGATGTCCCCGATCGGCATTCCGTTTATTTTCACGCCGCCGGCCGTGGGGGCATAAAACCGGAGCAGCAGCGCGGCAAGGCTTGTTTTGCCGGAGCCCGTCGAGCCGATCACCCCCAGCGTCGCCCCCCTGTCCAGTGAAAAGGTTATTCCCTCCAAGGCGGATTGCCCGGTGGAGCCTTTATAGGCAAAGCCGACGTTATCGAAGATGACCGCGGGCGCGGCGCTGTCATAGGCCGCGCCGGCATCCGTCCTGAAATCGGGGGAATCGGCGTCCAGAATCTCCGCGATCCGTTCCCAGGACGCCCTGACCCGCACGATCTGATTGAGGATGTTGGAAATCATATTAAAGCTCTGCGTGATCTGCTGCATATAGATAACAAACGCCATCACGCTGCCGACCGCCATCAATCCGCCGTCAACCCACCGTGAGCCAAAGAAGACGATACCCGCGATGCCCAGCCCGGAAAACAGCTGCATGCACGGGCTGAATACCGCCATCACGCGTCCGGCCTCCACGCCGCGTTCCTCCAGCGCCTCATTGGCGGAACTGAAACGCTTCTCCTCCGTATCGAAACGCCGGAAGGCTTTTACGAGCCGGATCCCGGTGAGGTATTCACGCATCGTCGTATTCAGTTTGTCCATAGCCCGCTGCATCCGGGCGAAACGGGGATAGCTCAGCCTCATGCTGACGCCGATCACGCCGAACACGCAGATAACGATGGGGATGACGAGATACAGGGCGCGGATATTCAGCGTGCTGACCATAATCAAGGCGCCGATACATATGACCGGCGCCTTGAAAAAGATACGCATCATCATATTGACAAAATTCTGTGTCTGCGTGACGTCGTTTGTCATCCGGGTAATCAAAGAGCCGCCTTCAAACCGGTCGATGTCGTCGACAGAGAGGGATTGTATTTTGGTATACAGGTCGTCGCGCAGATCCTGTCCGAAGCTCTGGGACGCGTTGCTGGCGGATATGTTGCGGGTCAGGGCGAACAGACTGCCCAGAGCCACAATGCCGAGCATCAGCGATCCTGTACGGACCACATAGGCCATGTCGCCCATGAAAACGCCGTCGTCCACAAGCCGTGACATCAGCTTGGGCTGGAACAGGTCGCAAAGGGCTTCCAGCGAAACGCACAGGCACGAAAGGAGGCCGAGTTTCCAATAGGAACGTATATACTTTCGGAAGTGTTTCAACGTTCTTTCCTTCAATCCAGATAAATCGGGTATGTCTTCAGGTCGGGCAGCTTGTCGTGCGTGATAACGTACTCGCTGTTATACACCCTCTCCAGCGTGGCGTATTCGTTATACGTTTCGCCGGTGACAAACTCGCCGTTCCAGACGCACCAGTAACCCCACAGCGCGCCGTCGCGCACCGCGAGGCCGGGATCGAACAGGCAGCCGTTTTCCGACAATACCACCATTTTCGGCGCGCCGGTATACGCCGCCGCCTCCAGAAACTTATTGACCTGCGACGCGTGTACCCGTTCCCCGGGGTAGATGTCCTCGCCGATTATATCGACGTATTCGTCGCCGGGATACCAGTCCTTGTGCTGCCCGTTCCACACCCAGATCAGATTGTTGAGATGATGTACATGGGTCAGCCGGTCATACAGCAGTTTATAAAGCCCGAGGTACGATTCCCGGTCCGTCCCCCACCAGAACCAGCCGCCGCTGGCCTCGTGCAGAGGACGCCACAGCACCGGCACGCCCGCGTCCCGCAGGCGCTTGAGCTGTTCCGCGATGGCGTCTATATCGTCGAGCAGGAGCTGATACCCCTCCGGATCGCCGCCGTCCATGATCTCCTTGAAGAAACCTTTCCGCGTGGCGTCGGTGTAGAAAGCGCGCCACCAGATGCCGGTGATATACGGAGAGGGGGCGTTCCAATGCCAGCAAAAGGTTACAATGGCGTTGTTTTCCCACGCCTCGACAGCCGCCTCGACTTCTCTGGAGCGCGTGCCGTTGGCTGCCCGCGACAGTGAGTAGTCGATCATATCCAGCCCGATAACGGCCGGGCGTTTGCCCGTTTTTTGATAGATGAGCTCCGCCTCGCCGCCGAACAGGCCCCGGTCGCCTTCCCAGTCGCCCTGGCTTTGCTGCCCGGAAAGGCTGGCTTTGCCGTAAGTCGTCACCAGATAACTCATCAGCGCCAGCGCGTTGTCGTCGGCATCCGGATTCACCAGCGAGGCCGGCACATAGTAGAGCGAGCCGTCCGGCGGCGCTTCGGCGGCCACGGTGAGCGATTTGACGGCGATCCAGCCCCAGACGGCCGTCAGAGCGACGGCGTGCGATCCCTCTGTCAGATACGCATGGCCGAACGGGGAAAGCGCGTACCCGTCGCTGTCCGTCACCAGCGCGCCGGCAGGCTCGCCGTCAATATGTATGGCGTTTTCCTTATACCCGCCAAAGGATTTTGCCTCGAAATCCAGAGAGTAGAATCCCTCCTGAGATATTTCGATTGTAAACTCCAGCCTGTCGTCCGGGTCCTTCTGCTCAAAACGCCCGGCGCCGCCGTCGTCCGTCAGCGTCAGGCTGCCGTTCAATACCGCTCCGGATACGGGATACGTTTCCGGTCCGGGCGGCGGTCCGCCGGACGGGGTTTGTGCCGGCGCCTCATAAGGCGGGCGCGGCAGACGTTCGTGCCGGGACTGCGCCGGCTTCGGTTCCTGCATATCCGGACTATCCGTCCCTCCCGCTGTATTGCCGTCCCCGGCCGCAAGGTCATCGGAAGCCGCCGGCTCTCCGCCCGGCGCTGTCGTTACACACCCGCCCGGCAGGAGCACGAGTATCGCCAAAAGCCACGGCAGCGCCGTGTGAACGATTGCCCTCCGTTGCGAACGGTGTTTGCCGTTCATCGCTTCATCCCCCGTTTCAACTTATATTGCGCGGCCTTAACTCGAAGCGGCGATCATGGCTTCCAGTTTTGCCGCCTCTTCCATGGACGCCATCGTCGATATTTTACTGTAAATCTCCGTCACCTTATCCATGTCTCCGGCCTGCATGGCGGTAACGATTACTTTTGCCCATACCGCCAGTTGTCCGTCCGTCATTTTATGGTCCTCCTCCCGTTATCAAATCCGCTTTTGGAAAAGCTACCCCTATAACCGCCCCGCGATCCCCTGGCGGATGCCGTCAACAAGATCAAGGGCGCTTTCCTCCGTCCGTTTCGGCTGTTTGCCGAAAAATTCGACCACAGGCTCGCCGTTTTTTATGTTCCACAGCCCGGCGACTTTGCCGTCCACCGCGACCGTCGGCAGGCAGATACCGGATTTGAGAATGACTCTGCTTTTATACTCGGAGGGCAGCACGGCGCTTCGTTCCGTATAGGACACGATCACCGGGTCAAATCCCGACAGCAGGGTAAGCGCCGGAATGTCGCCCAACCCGTCCGGCTCGCCGCAATGGTAATACGCCCTGCCGTCCAGTTCAAAACGGCCGTATTCGTCAAGCGGGAGATTTTGCAAATTCTTTTTGTCATCCCGCCAGAAGCCGAAAAACCACGCCGCGTCGTCAAGGGTCGCGGGACCGTATGCCTTCAAATATCTGCGGAGCAGATCCGGCAGGACGTCCGCCGCTGTTTCCGCCGGCTCCGCGTCGATCAGGTCAAAATTCCGGCTTGTCATATCTTTGAAAGCAACCTTGCCCAGACCCGCAAGGTGGACGAATATGCCGCCCCACGGCGAGAACATGGCCTCGACGACTTTTGGCTCGTATTTATAAGCGAATATCTTTCGCATTTCGGCGCGGGAGGTTATGCCGTCCTCCATACACCGCAATACCTCGTCCGCGATTTCCGTTATCATCCGCTCGCTGTAAAACCGCCTTAACCATGATTCGCCCCTGTGCAGGGAGAGCAGGCGCGGCAATTCGTCATACGCCACCCCATGCAGCGTCCCGCGATAGAGCCATGTCTTTGTCAGCGCGGATTTCCACCCGGATATATCCGCGCCGCGAATGAGGGCGGAAAACGCCACATTGCGGTGAAACCAGCAATGCAGCCCGAGCAGCTCCCGCGATAACTCCACAAGTTCGGGGCATTGCCGCGACAGGTACAGCCCGTGATAACGCCGGCGGGCGATTTGTTCGGTTACCGATTTATCGGACAATGGGAATCATGCCCTCTTTTCGTACGGCGCGGGCGGCCCCGCGCCTTCAAAATAAGCGGTCACATCTTAACTCTCCGTACCAGCCAAAGCACCGGGGCAAACCAGAAGGGCTCCATTCGCTTTGTCACGGCTTCGAGAGACTTCGCGATTCCGATATGCTGCGGGCACTTTTTCTCACAGGCCCCGCATTTGACGCAGTTTTTAGCGCGGCACTGTCTTTCCGGGCGGTTTAAGCCGGTACCGGTCAGGTATTGCGTAATCCCCGATACGAAGCCCATAGCGTAGGAGGTGTTGTAGGCGGCGAAACAGCCGGGGATATTGACCCCATTCGGGCAGGGCATACAGTAGTTGCAGCCGGTGCAGGGGACTTTATACGCCTCGCGCAGGGCCGCGGTCACAGGCGCGAACACGGCTCTTTCCCTGTCCGTCAGCGACCCGGGCGCGGCTTCTCCGGCGGTCTTGAGGTTATCCTCAAGCTGCTCCATGCCGTTCATACCCGACAGGACCACCGTGACTTCGGGCTGGTCCCACAGCCAGCGCAACGCCCAGGACGCCGCCGAACGGCCGGCGCCGGCTTCCTTCAACAGCCGCACGGCTTTGGGCGGCAGCCCGGTCGCCAGCTTCCCGCCCAGCAGCGGTTCCATGATGACGGCCGGCAGTCCCTTTTCGTGCGCCCTGCGCAGCCCCGCCCGTCCCGCCTGATAGTTCTCGTCCATATAGTTGTATTGGATTTGGCAGAAATCCCAATCGTAAGCGTCAAGTAACCCCATAAACCCGTTTCGCGCGCCGTGGAAGGAAAATCCGATTTGGCGTATTTGCCCGTTTGCTTTCTTTTCCGCGATCCATTTTTCGATCCCCATCTCACATAGGCCGCGCCAGGCGGAAGGGTCGGAGATGTTGTGGATCAGATAGTAGTCGATATAGTCCGTTTGCAGGCGTTCCAGCTGTTCGAGGAACAGCCTGTCAAAATCGGCGCGGCTTTTGCATTTGTAAAAGGGCAGCTTGGTGGCAAGGAAGATTCTGTCGCGTACGCTGTTCCTACGCAGGATCCCGCCGAGAACGACCTCGCTGTTTCCGTATATGTAAGCGGTATCAAAATAGTTCACCCCCGCCTCAATGGCGGCAAGGACCAGTTTTTCGGCGGCATCTTTGTCACGCGGGAACCGCATACAGCCAAAACCGAGCGCGGACAGTTTGTTCCCCGATTTGGGGTCGGTCATATATCGCATGATGATCCTCCGCCTTCCCCTTTCACGCCGCAAACGGAATCGTACAGCCTGTATCCGCCGCTCAGATTGTAGACGTCAAAGCCGTTTTGCGAAAGAATCCGCGCCGCCAGATACCCCCGCAGCCCGACCTGACAGGTCACATACACCGTTTTTCCCCTATCCAGTTCGCCCAGCCGTTCCCGCAGTTTGTCAAGCGGTATATTGACAAACCCTCCGATATGCCCTTTTTTGTATTCGGCGGCGGCGCGGGTATCGATCAGCGTCACGCTGCCGTCACGCGGCAATTCTTTGACGTCGTGCCAGTGGAAGTTTTTCACTTTGCCGGTCAGCAGGTTTTCGGCGGCGAACCCCGCCATATTGACGGGGTCTTTCGCGGACGAATAGGGCGGCGCGTAGCACAGCTCCAGCCTGGCCAGACCGCCTGCCGTCATTCCGGCGCGGATGGCGACGGCGAGCACGTCGCAGCGTTTGTCAACGCCGCCGAAACCGACGATCTGCGCGCCGAGGATTTTTCCGGTAGTCTTTTCAAAAATGATTTTGACCGACATGCCGGCCGCGCCGGGGTAATAGCCCGCGTGGCCTTCCGAGTAGGTGAAACTCTTATCATAGTTTAGTCCCAGGCGTTCCGCCGTTTTTTCGTTGATCCCGGTCGTGGCGACGGTCATGTCAAATACTTTGAGGATGGCGGAACCCTGCGTGCCTTCATAGACCGAGGGGATGCCGCAGATGTTGTCGGCGGCGATCCGTCCCTGCTTATTGGCGGGGCCGGCCAGCGGGATCTGCGCCTTTTGCCCGGTGACAAAATCCGTCACTTCCGCCGCGTCGCCCACGGCGTATATGGCTTCGTCCGAGGTCTGCATACGCCCGTTGACCACGATGCCGCCGCGCTCGCCTACGGCAAGCCCGGCCGCCTTCGCCAGAGCGCTTTCGGGGCGCACGCCGACCGCCATGATAAGCATATCGGCGCGCACGACGCCGTCACTGAGCGTGACCGTCAGGCCGTTCCCATTGTCAGTGATTTCCTTCGCGGCATTGCCCAGCAGCAGGGCGACGCCCTTCCGCTCCATATACCGGTGAACGTCGCACGCCATATCATAATCCAGCGGCGCGATAACCTGTCCGGCCAGTTCGACGACCGTCACCGACAGTCCCGCCCTGACAAGGTTCTCAGCCATCTCGACGCCGATATATCCGCCGCCGCAGACGACGGCGGTTTTCGGGCCGTTGCCGCGGATAAAATCCGTGATTTTGGTTGTATCGGGAATATTTCGCAGCGTGAATACGCGCCCGGAATCCATGCCCGGGACGGGCGGCCTGACCGGCTCCGCGCCCGGGGAAAGGATCAGCGCGCCGTAGCTTTCGGTATAGCTTTCACCCGTTCGCAAATTCTTCACCGTGACGGTTTTTGCCTGCCGGTCAACGGCGGTGACTTCGCTGAATATCCGCACGTCCACATTATAACGGGCATGAAAACTCTCCGGCGTTTGCAACGTCAGCGCCGCCTTGCTTTTGATCTTCCCGCCGATATAATACGGAAGCCCGCAGTTGGCGAACGAGATGTACCCGCCGCGCTCAAACAGAATGATCCCGGCGGTCTCATCCAGCCGCCGCAGCCTCGCCGCGGCGGACGCCCCGCCCGCCACGCCGCCGACGATGAGAATTTTCTTCATGCCGCCCCGCCTCGCAGTCGTACCGATTTTACAGACAGTATATCAAACCGCCGGACCTTTTGCAATCGCCGCCGCGCGGAGCGCCTGTCCGGCCGTTTACTCAGCCCAGCGTGAAAACGCCGCTTCAAAATCAGTTGTATACCCGGTGTGCATTGTAAAAACAACCTCAATATTTTCAAGAGCGGCCAGCCGCCGGAGGCTCCGCCTCTGCTCGCCCCCGTTCATATTGAAAACCGCGTTGTACGGTACGGCGGCGCCGTTTTTGAGATTCATCGTATCGCCCGTGAACAGAAACCTGCCGTTGACGATATAGCACGCGGAGCCGTCCGTGTGGCCCGGCGTATATATGCACCGCACCTCGGTATCCGCGACGGTGACGGTTTCGCCGTCCGTCATCGTTTCATATGCCCGCGCCAGTCCCACAAAGTCTTCGGAACGGAACTGCCCGGCTTCACTCGCAAGGAAGGTTTTATTGCTGTCCGCCATATAAATATCCGCCGACCGAAACAGGGAAAGGGCGGCGACGTGATCATAGTCGGTATGCGTCAGGAAAACGGCGGTAATCTCATCCGCGTCAATGCCGAAACTGTCCAGCGCGGCTTTCGTGGCTTCGTTATCGGTTCCGGCGTCAAAGGCGATGATTTGGTCTCCGTTTCTTACTAAGTAAAGATTGACGAACTCGTTTTTAATGGCGTAGATGTCCGTGATAACTTCCTGTGTTTCCAGCGGCTTCATCGTTTTGATCGCGATCAGCACCCGTATCGGGTCTATGAGAAACAACGCCCCGGCGACCGCCACGCCGGCTATCGCCGCTATGATAAATTTGGTTTTCTTCCGTTTGCCCTTGTACATTTTACGGTCTCCTTCCGCATACGCGCACGCTCATTCCCGGTTTGGCGTCACATATGGATTATACCACCTCCCGTTTGAAGCGTCCAGCCATCTTTTACGGCGTCCGGCCAAACGCCCTTTCTTTCCGGGCGGAGACGGCGGATAAGCCGGAACGAGGCACAAAAATCCTTGCGCGGAACACAGACTCATGATATAGTGTCCCATGCATACCGCAACAGAACGCAAAGGGCGCCGGCAGGGCCGCGGACGGCTGTGCCGGGTCCGTATAAGTGAGGAGGAACTCCCTATGCGCCACAGTTTCAGCGTCGCGGCGTATGTACACGCCGACTATTTGTTCCATGCCGAACCGGACGCCATAAAACACGGACTGGATTACTTTGAGAAGTACTGCCCCCTGGACAAGGCTTATCTGGAGACCCACCGCGGGTTATATGACGTTCCGGCGGATAAGATGAAAGAGATCAAGTCCCTCTTCACCGAACGGGGTATCGCCGTCTCGGGCGGCATCACCTCCACGGTCAAGGTGGAGGGCGTCTATAAAAACATCATATTCGACACGTTCTGTTTCACCAACAAAAAATACCGCGCGGAATATATGCGGATCGTCCGCGAATGCGCGGGCCTGTTTGACGAGATCATACTGGATGATTTTTTCTTCACCGCCTGCCGCTGCGAGGAGTGTATCGAGGCAAAGGGCGAAAAGACATGGGCGCGGTACCGGCTGGACCTGATGGAAGAAGTCTCCCGCGAGATCGTCTCTCTTGCCAAACAGGTCAATCCCGGCTGTAACTTCATCATCAAATATCCTAACTGGTACGAATCCTATCAGGAATGCGGATACAACCCCGGCAAACAGAAGGACATATTTGACATGGTTTATACCGGCACCGAATCGCGCGAGCCTAAATACGCCCAGCAGCATCTGCAGCGTTACCTCAGCTACAGCCTTATGCGGCTTATGGAAAACACCGCCCCCGGACGAAACGGCGGCGGATGGATAGACCAGGGCGGTTCCGCGGACAACCTGAACATATGGCTGGAGCAGGCGGAGCTCACGCTGTTTTCCAAGGGAAAAGAACTGATGCTGTTCAACTTCAGTTCCTTAATCGATTCCGCGGCCCTGCCTCCCCTGGGTCAGCAGCTCGGGCGGATCGATAAAATTGTCCGGCAGCTGGGCAATCCGACAGGCGCGCTGATGCTGGAACCCTATGACGCCGACGGCGAGGACCAGTTGATCAATTATATGGGCATGTGCGGCTTCCCCTTCGAGCCGAAGCCGTCTTTTGACGCGTCGGCGTCCGCCGTGTTTATGACGGCGAGTTCGGCCTGTGACCCCGCGTCGGTAAAATATCTGAAGGACCATCTGTCCGCGGGGGGAACCGCCGTGATCACCGCCGGTTTTCTGCGCGCGCATTACGATACGGGAATGAGGGATATGACGTCCGCGCGGTTCACCGGGCGGTATGTGACCGGCAAGGAATACTGGGTGGATTCCTATTACGGCAATCATAAGACATACTGTTACGGCGCGGAGGCGGTCGGCATTGAACTGCTGGAATACAAGACAAACGCGTCGTGGTGCGAGGCGGCTCTGGTCGCGGAGGATATAAATTATCCTCTGGTCATCCATGAGTTTTACGGCAAGGGCGATCTATACATTCTGAACGTGCCCCGCAGTTTCGCGGATCTCTATAAGCTGCCCAAAGGCGTATTGGCGTTTATCGGAAAGATGCTGGCGGGGGACCATAAAATCTACCTGAACGCGGAGGCGCAATACAATCTGTTCGTCTATGACAATAATATGTTCGGCGTGTATTCATACCGCCCCCATCCGGAGGATCTGGAAATTATTCTGCGCGGCGGCGAGTTCAACGCCGCCGAGGACATAGAAACAGGCGTTGTGTACGAAACGGAAAATACGCTGCTCCCGCCCAGCAAGCGTTTCGATTCCGCCAAGACGCGCGGCGAACTGACGGAACGCGTGATCCGCGTGCCGATGGTCAACGGGAAATACCGGTTTTTCCGGCTGGTCAAATAGCCGGCGATTTTTCCGCGCCCGGCGGTCCGGCAGGACGCGGGGGAAAATAACGTTTCCGCTCTTCGCGGACCAAAACGTCATATGGAGAAACCTATGGCCATTCAAACGATCAACGGCATATCATTTGAAATGAGAGAAACGCATGATTTTACCTTTCTGCATAAATATGGACAGGTATTCTGCGTTTTTGCCCAGAATGATTCGGGGAATATCAGCTTTGGACTGGATAACGGGAAAAATAAGTATTTTGTGAAAGTCGCGGGGGCAAAGACGGCGGCGGCATTGACAGACACAAGGGAAGCCGTTGAAATATTGAAAACGTCGGCATCCGTATATACGGATTTGGCGCATCCTCATTTAATTCGACAAATCGAGCATTTTGCGCATAAGGATCTGTATGCCGCGGTATTCGGCTGGTCTGACGGAGAGTGTTTGTTTGATTACTGGAACTTTGAGACATATAAAGACAACTCCGAATTGTCACCCCGGGAACGTTTCAAAAATTTGTCCTGCGCCAAAAGGCTTCATGCCTTTGACGCCATTTTTGACTTTTTGACTTTTACCGAGTTAAAAGGTTATGTGGCCGTTGACTTTTACGACGGCAGTATCATGTATGATTTCCGGCGGGATATTGTTACAATTTGCGACATAGATTTCTTTAGAAAGAGTCCCGCGATCAATGATATGGGAGAAAACTTCTGGGGAACAAAGCGCCTTAAATCTCCCGAAGAGTATGTCGGTGGCGCCGTAATAGACACGGTTACGAATGTGTTTACGCTGGGTGCGCTGCTGTTTCACTTTTTTGGCGGTTATACGGACGATGAGATTGGAAAAATGTACAGAGAAAACGCCTTTTCCCCTTGCGGATATGAGAGATGGGAACTCAGTGAATCCCTATATAGGACGGCTTTGAAAGCGGTGAATCGGGACAGGGCGCATAGGTATGATTCAATGACAGCGTTTTATGAGGCATGGAGGGCAAATCAAGCCGCGCAATGAGCGTTTCCGCGCCTCGCAAAAAAAATATCGCGCCCCGGTATGGTCCGGCGCGGGGCGTCGAGAGGAGAGGTCACAGGTGGAGTTTGAGATACGCAAACTGACGCCCGCGCTTGCGGAGGATTATGTGCGTTTTTTTGACGCGACGCCGCATGACGATCATGTGGACGAACACAAATGTTATTGCGTGTGCTGGTGCGACGACGACTATGAGGGGAAGGACTTCTCATCCCGGGAAAAAAGAAGGGACTGGGCCGGGCGGTATGTCAGGGAGGGCAACATACAGGGCTATCTCGCCTATTACGGCGGTAACGCCGTGGGATGGTGCAACGCCAATACGAAATCGGACTGTTTGAAATGCTGCAGCTGGCGGATGTTTATGGATTACGTACCCGTTGGGGAATCCGGCGGGGACATTAAGGTGAAATCGGTATTCTGCTTTACGATTGCGCCGGAGATGAAAAGAAAGGGCCTCGCCACGAAGCTGCTTGAACGCGTCTGTGAAGACGCGGCGCGGGACGGCTTTGACTTTGTTGAGGTATACCCCAAAAAGGTGGTTGCCGATGAAACCATCAATTTTGGCGGTCCTTTTGAAATGTATAGAAGATGCGGGTTCACCGTGTATTATGAAGCGGAACAAGGGCTTGTGATGAGAAAAAAGCTGAAGGAATGACACAGGCATTTCCGTATCTCTTAAAGCAAAACACGATACCTCTCAACAAACTGTCCAAAACGGGGCGGCGGGTTTATCACCCGCCGCCCTTTTCGGTATTCTGTGCGTGAGAAAGCAGGGTGATACGCTATATTTCAGCCGGCGGTATCTTTTCGGCCTCCCGTTTCATAATGACCAGGAACATCGGGATGATAAAACAGTCGGCCAGGATCCAGGCGGACGGCGCGGCAAAGCACGCGGCGGTAAACCCGAACACGGGAACAAAAAACAGGCCTATGGCGCCCCTTCCCACCATCTCAAGCAGGCCCGCGACAAGCACGACCTTCCCGTACCCCAGGCCCTGTATGGCTAACCGCACGATATGCACCAGCGATAACGTCCAGAAAAAAGCGGCGCAGATCCGCATATATCTGTATGTGAGTTCAAGCAGAGCCGTTGACTCGGCGTCAATAAACAGCAGCGCCAGGGTTTTGCCGAACAGCCAGACGGCAATAAAAGAAATAAGACTGTACGCCAAGCCGATCAAAACGCAGATCCCAACGCCTTTCCTGATACGGTCTATCTTCCCGGCTCCCAGATTTTGAGCGCAGTAAGTAGTCATAGCGTTCCCCAAAGATAACGTGACCGAGGCCAGGATCCCCTCTAAACGCCCTCCGGCCGCGACGGCGGCGACAGACATTGACCCGAGCGTATTGACGGCGGTCTGAAGAAAGATGCTGCCAACCCCCATAATGGAAAATAACAGGCCCATCGGAAGCCCGACCCGCAGAAGCTGTTTGACAGCCATAAAATCAAACATAACATCAGCCTTTGTTAAATGCAGCTCCGGAAGTCTGCGGGCTATAATAAGCAGGCACCCAAGAACCGAACACATCTGCGCGATTACGGTGGCCAGCGCCGCTCCCATGGTCCCCATGTGAAAAGCAAGGATAAAGAGCAGGTCCAGCCCGACGTTGATGCATGTGGAAAATATGAGCAGAATAAGCGGGGAACGGCTGTCCCCGAGGGAACGTATGAGTCCCGCCAGCACATTATATGTAAACATCGCGGGAATGCCCCAAAAGATAACGAAAAGATAATCATGCGCCATATCCAGTATGTTTTCCGGCGTTTTTGTTATCTTCAGGATCGGCATACATAACAGGACGGCCAACGCGGTCACCGCGCAAATGGCGAACGCGCCTATCCACAGGATATTTCCCGTATAACGCTTGACCCCGGCAAGGTCCTTCGCGCCGAAGCGCTGCGCGACGGGGATGGCAAAGCCGCCGGCAATCCCCATGCAAAAACCGAGTATCAGAAAATTGGCCGGGCCGATGGAGCCGACGGCGGCCAGCGCGTCTTCTCCCAGGGTTTTGCTGACGATTACCGTGTCGGTAATATTATAAAGCTGCTGTAAAAGCATCCCGGCAAACAGCGGCACCGCAAAGCTGACGATGTGCCTTAGCGGGGAGCCTGACGTCATGTTTTTTGTCATTGTTCCATCTCTCCGTGACTAACGCAGGATATTCTCCAATATGGGCGCGGGCAAGCATGTGATCAGCCCCCGCTCTTTTTTGCTTAGTAAGTATATCACGGAAGCGCCGTGCTGTGAAGGGGGATGACACGGACGCGGCTTTTATGCATCCCGTCACGGAAAAGAACTGGTTATTCCGGACAGGCTGTGGTACAATGGCTGAGGGCAGGCGCGCCGCGATGACCGGGCTTGCGGTGAGCGCAGAGGACTTTATTGTTTCGGAGGGAAAGACGGATGACAACGCGGCAAAGAATCTCTATTTTTCGTTGTCCTGCCAAGAGCGGTGACGCGACAGCCGCGCCCGTAACCGGTCTGTCGTGTATTCCGTTATGAAAAAGACAATCCTGCTCGTCGAGGACGACGCGATCATCGCTTCGGGGCTTGTGTATGCCCTCGAACAGGAGGGCTGCGCGGTCACGCACTGCAAAAGCGTCCGCGAGACGCGAAACGCGGCGGCCGGACAGGCGTTTGCGCTCGCGATCCTGGATATGCAGCTTCCCGACGGCACGGGATATGATGCGCGGGAATTGTTTTCCGGCACGGATACCTCCATCGTTTTTCTGACCGTTGTGGATGACGAGGGAAACATCGTCCGCGCGTTCGAGGGCGGCGCGGACGACTATATCACCAAACCGTTCCGCTTGCGGGAACTGCTTGCCAGAGTGAAACGCACGCTGAACGCGCGGGGCGGCGAAGGCCATCCGTCCGTTTTAACGCTTGGCGGTATAACGATCGATACGGCGGCGGCGAAGGCATACGCGGAAGGCGCGCTGCTCGACCTGACCGCCCTTGAGTACCGTCTGCTTTTGGTTTTCGCGGCGAACAAGGGGCATATATTGACGCGCTCGCAGATATTGGAAAGTATCTGGGACGCGGCGGGCAATTTTGTGGAGGATAATACGCTGACCGTTTATGTCAAGCGTCTGCGCGAGAAACTGGGACGCGCCGTCAATATCGAAACAGTGCGGGGGCTTGGTTATCGTGCCGATTAGCAAACGCGGGATCAAACAGCTGTCCGCCGGTATCCGCAAGATTATTGACGGCCGGGACGTTGACCTGCGCGACAACCGCGAGGGTGTGTTTTCGGTGCTGAAAAATGATATTCACACGCTCGCCAACATGAAGAACGAACAGGTCGACGCGCTCAGGCGCGACCGCGACATGCTGAAAGATACGCTGGCGGACATATCCCACCAGCTTAAAACGCCGCTCACGTCCATGATGATTATGGCGGAGCTGCTGGAAAACGCGCTCGCGGCGGACGGTCCGCCGCTGGAAAAGCATATGGAATTTGTCACGAACATCAAAACGGGCCTTGCGCGGACGGAATGGCTCGTATCCGCGCTGCTCAAAATGGCGAAACTCGACGCGGGCGCGGTCGATTTTTCACGGGAACCGATGCTCTCGGACGCTTTGATCGGCCTTGCCCTGGAACCTCTGCGGATTTTGCTTGAAGTGAAAAATCAATCCGCGGAGATTGCCGGGGAAACGGAACTGCTCTGTGATAAACGCTGGACCGCCGAGGCGCTGACGAACATTTTGAAAAACGCTTCGGAGTATTCGCCGGACGGGGCCGTCATCCGGATAGGTTCCGGCACAAACCCCATCTGCGCGTGGATCTCCGTCACGGACGGCGGCACGGGGTTCACAAGCGCCGAAGCGGCGAACTTATTCAAACGGTTCACGGGGTCGCGGAGCGATAAGGGTTACGGCATCGGCCTTCCCCTTGCTCTGGCAATCATGCGCGGACAGAACGGAGACATACAGGTTGACGGCGGCGGAAAGGGAACCGGCGCGACGGTCACATTAAAACTGTATAAGTGACTGAATTGTCACTTGTATCGCTCAAACTGTCACCGGAAAGTCACTTTGGCCTGATAGGATAGAAGGGCGGCGGCGTCCGGCGGGCTGCGGAAAGGGGCGCCCCGTCCGCAGCCGGGCGCACCGGCTACCCGGCAAACTATGCGAAAATCAGGAGGGTGAAAACGATGGCGATTCTGGAAGTCAGGGACCTGACAAAAATCTACGGCAAGGGCGATACGGCCGTCGCGGCTTTGGGCGGCGTGAGTTTCCGTGTGGAAAAGGGGGAGTTTGTCGCCGTCGTCGGCGCGTCCGGCTCCGGTAAATCCACTCTGATGCACCTGATCGGCGGCGTTGACCGCCCGACGTCAGGCAGCGTTACGGTGGACGGCAACGAACTTTTCAGCCTGAATGAGAGTGAGCTGGCTATTTTTCGCCGGCGCAACATCGGGCTTATCTACCAGTTTTATAACCTGATCCCCACGCTGACCGCGGAGGAAAACATCATGCTGCCGCGCCTGCTCGACAACCGCAAACCGGACAGGGATAAATTGCGGGCCATTCTCGAAACCACCGGTTTGTCCGACCGCGCCAAGCATTTGCCGGGCGAGCTGTCCGGCGGGCAGCAGCAGCGCGTCTCCATCGGCAGGGCTCTGATAAACGACCCGGCGCTCATTCTCGCGGACGAGCCTACCGGCAACCTTGACAGCAAATCGAGCCGCGAGGTCATCGATCTTTTGAAACTGTCCAACAAACGCTATCACCAGACGCTGCTCATCATTACCCACGATGAAAAAATCGCCCTCCAGGCCGACCGCATCATCACCGTCAGCGACGGTAAAATCCTCGGAGACGAGGTGGTGCGCCAATGAAACTGACGGCCAGCCTGGCGTACAGCCAGCTCAAAATCAACCGCAGGCGCACCGTCTGGACGTTTGCGGGCATCGTGTTTTCCGCCGCGATGCTGACCGCCGTTTTCGGTTTCGCGGCCAGCGGCGACGCGGCGTTCAGGGTCCTGCGAGGGGACGACTACTGGAACAGAGACATGTACAGGAACACCATCATCGGCGTGGCCGCGTTTTTGGCGGTCATTGTCGTGATCGCCTCGGTGGTGGTGGTCTCCAACGCCTTCCGCGTCAGCGCGGGCGAGAGGACGGCGCAGTTCGGCATATTGAAAAGTACCGGCGCGACAAAGCGGCAGATCGCGAGGACGGTCATGTATGAGGGCGTATGGCTCTCTCTGGCCGGTATACCTGCCGGTATCGCGCTTGGCTTACTCGTGGAGTTTATCGGGCTGCGCATCGCGAATTACCTGCTTACCGGGCTGAATGAAATAAGCCCTATGGTAAAGCTGGTCTTCCCGTTTATCGTGTCGTGGCAGGCCGTGGCAATCGCTTTTGCCGTTTCGTTTGTGACCGTGCTGCTGTCGGCGTGGCTCCCGGCGAGAAAGGCGGCGCGTATCGCAGCGATTGACGCGATACGGGGCGCGGGCGAGATTAAAATCAGCAGGCGGCAGGTCCGCTCCGGCCGCCTTACGCGGATGCTGTTCGGCTTCGAGGGCACGCTCGCCGCCAAGTCGCTGAAACGCGGCAGGCGGAATTTCCGCGCCACCGTCGTGTCGCTGAGCATCAGCATCATATTGTTTTTCACGGCAAACGGCTTTGCCCGGAGCGTGGGGCAGATGACAAACATGCTGTATCCCTATATAGACGCAAATATCGTGGGAGCATACTCGAGCCAGGTTCATAGCATATCCGGGGATGACGGCGAATACGCTTATATATATGAGAGCCTCGACCGCCCGACCGCGGACGGGATCACCGCAAGGCTGCGCGAATACCCCGAAACGGCCGTGTTCGGCGCGGGCGACAATTTTTTTGTTTTCTACACGTTCATACCCCCGGACATGCTGACGCCGAAAATGAGAGAGCTGTGCGCGCCGGAGATCGCGCCGGGACAGGCCGGTTATGAGTTCTGCGTCAGGCTTGTGACGGCCGACGCGGAACACTATGCCGGGCTGTGTCAAAAGGCGGGCGTGCCGCCCGGCTCAAACATCCTTATCAATTTCAGGAGGATCATCCTCAACGGCAAAAGGACGGAATTTAAGCCGTTTACGTTCAGCCCGCAGACGCTGCGTTTAAGCCATATCGACGTTCCGCCGCTTGACCTGCCCCTGCGCGGGGAGCTGACCGCCGGGGAGATTCCTGAGGAAATCCTGTTGAATGGCGATACCGATATTGTCATACTCGTTCCGGAGCTTGACGCCCTCATTTACTACTGGTCTGTGACCGCGGCCGATAAAGCCGGCTTTATCGCCTACGCCGACGCCGTCCTGCACGAGATGATCCCACAGGACGGAAAGGTGCCTGTGCATATTGAAGTGACGGACATCGAGGCGACGAGCGGCGCGGTACGCGATATGTACCGCATGATTATGGTATTTATCTACGGCTTTGTCGGCATGCTGATTTTAATCAGCCTTACAAACGTCATCAGCACCATCTCGGCCAACGTGCGCTCACGCTCGCGCGAGTTCGCGGTTTTGCAGAGCGCCGGGATGACACGGGACGGGCTGAAGCGCATGCTGAATCTCGAAAGCATTTTATGTTCGGCCAGATCGCTGATTACCGGCTTGCCGCTGGGGGTTGCCGCGTCGTATCTGGTCTACCGCTTTGTCATAGCTTCCGTCGATTTTGTCTACGATTTTCCGTGGCTCACAGTCGTTGAGTGCGTATCGGGCGTGTTTTTGATAACATGGGCCGTCATGCGGTATTCCGCGTCGCGCCTGCGCGGCGGGAGTATCGTTGAGGCGATCCGGGCGGAGCGCGGAGTGTAGGAAGCTGTTTTTAGAAATTCACGCGATGCTGCACGTTTCACATGTTTCGGGCGGTGCGCCTAACGAAGTTGACGCGCTTTGGGGAGACTTATCCCAACCGGAATACGCTGTCATGCCATTTTGCTCATCTCCCGCCGGAGGCGGGAGATGATTTTTTTCTCCAGCCGCGAGATATAGGACTGCGAAATGCCCATCATGTCGGCGACCTCTTTCTGCGTCTTCTCCGCCGCGCCGCCCAGCCCGAAACGCATGGTGATGATCTCCTTCTCCCGCTCCGACAGGCGCGCGATGGCCTTTTGCAGCATCTCCCGGTCCGCGTCGTCCTCAATCGGGCGCTGTACGCAGTCCGGCTCGGTGCCGAGGATGTCGCTGAGAAGCAGTTCGTTGCCGTCCCAGTCGGTATTCAGCGGTTCGTCGAGGCTGACCTCGACGCGCTGGGAGGAGGTCTTGCGCAGAAACATGAGGATCTCGTTTTCAATGCAGCGGGAGGCGTAGGTCGCCAGCTTTATGTTGCGGTCGGCCTTATAGGTGTTGATGGCCTTAATAAGCCCGATGGTCCCAATTGAAATGAGGTCCTCCACAAAGATGCCGGTGTTCTCAAAGCGCCGCGCGATATAGACGACAAGGCGCAGATTGCGCTCGATCAGCACCCGCCGCACCGACTCCTTGCCCTCGCCGTAATCCTGAAGCAGGCGGCTCTCCTCGTCGGAGGAAAGCGGCGGCGGCAGCGTATCGGAACCGCAGATATACATGATCTTGCCGGGGCGTGAAACGCCGAGCCGCGCCAAGACCCTATGTATCGTTATATAGAGGCGCAGTCGTGCTCTCCTGATAAATTTCATGGGAACCTCCTTATTCACGCCGGAGCGTGCCGTTTTGCTATACGGATACCAATCCGTCAATGCCTTCGGCGAGCGGCGTGGGCGAAATGCCGATCAGGCAGCCCGGACGGTGTTTTCCGCGCACGGATACCCTGTCGGGGCGGAACGCCAGCAGAAAACCGCAGTCCACGCCCACGGCGCGGAACGGGACGAGGCGGAAGCGGGCGCCGAAGCCGAGCGTACCCATCAGTTCCATGACCCCCGCCGGGTCGCGCAGCAGCGACGGGTCGATCAGCGACGCCGCGCGGCGCGGAAGCAGCGTCAGCGCGGCGGGCGTGCCGAGAATGAGCACCTCGGCCCCGCTGATGGGGTCTGTCAGCGTATGCCCGCTGTCCAGCAGCGCTTTTACGAGGATCCGGCGATCCTCCCATATGGCCAGGACTTCCGCCGTCTCCCGCACGCCGTGCCGTCCCATATGCCGGAACGCCAGCGTCAGCGCGGCGTAACTCAACCCCGCCGTCAGGAAAAGCGTCTTGAAATCCACCGGCATGTAGGGGATTCCACCGGAGGACGGCACGCCCGCGAGCATCCCGAGCGCCAGCACCACGCCTCCCAGCAAAAACGAGGCGGCGACAAACAAAAGGCAGAGCCGGACGAGACGCGGGCGGCGGAACCCGCCGAAGGCGATGAATACCATGACGGCGCAGGACAGCGCTTTCCAGAACAGCCCCGACAGGAACGCCATGCCGGGCAGCCATACCGCGACGGCATATGCCGCGCCGAACAGGGCGGCGGCGGCGAGGCGCAGGCGGCGGAATCCCGTACCGCCGACACGGGCCGTGGCCAGCAGCAGCAGGTAGTTGATCAGGAAATTCAGCAGCGCGAGGGAATCTATGTAAATGACCGTCATGCGCGCCCCCCCGTCCGCCTCCATTATAGCCAAGCTCAATTGTCAAAAACTGTCATTTCGCGGGGCGCCGTACATATCTTCCCATGAATCGTTCCATACTATCAGCACAATCCAAAACAGAAGGAGGAGACGGCATGACGTCCAAAGAACTGACGGCCCTGCAAGACCAGATCAGCGAGGAGCAGGTGGTCACCAAAAAGTACCGCACAATGGCCAGGCAATGCAGCGACCCCGCCATACGCCAAAAGCTCGAAACCATCGCGTCCCAGCACCAGCGGCACTTCGACACACTGATGAGCCATTTGAAAGCGTAATTGAAATGAAGGAGGACGACCCATCATGGAAGCGACCCAAGGCTATCTCGGCGACAAGGATATGGTCTTCGACCTGCTCGCCACCCAAAAACACATCACATCCCAATACAATACCCATGCCGGCGACTGCGCCTGCACAGACCTGCGGGACACGTTCCTCAACTTATTAAAAGAAGAGCACACCATTCAAAGTGAGCTCTTCAACGAGTCCCAAACCCGCGGCTGGTATCCGGTCAAAGAGGCCCCGCCGTCGGATATAAACGCCGCGAAGCAGCTGTTTATGTAATAACGGAGCCAGCGGGAGCGGCGCGTGACACGGCACCCCGCGTTTACGCTCCGCTCCTGATACGGCATGTCACCGTCGTCCCCACGCCCCCGGTGCTTTTTAATTCCACACCGCCGCCGTGGTACTCGGCGATATGCTTCACGATCGAAAGCCCCAGACCCGTGCCGCCGGTCTTCTTGGAGCGTGACTTGTCAACTCTGTAAAACCGCTCGAACACCCGGCTCTGATGCTCCGCCGGAATCCCGATGCCGGTGTCGGACACCGCGATCGTACACAGCCCGTCCTCAAGCGACAGCGTGACCGTCACGACCCCGCCGTCACGGTTGTATTTGATGCCGTTATCGATCAGGTTGTACAGCAGCTCGTCGATCATCCGGCGATTCGCCGTTATGCTGAATCGTTCCCCGGTCAGGATCACCTCAACGCCCCGGCCGTTTTCGCGCAAAGCGTCCGTCACGGCTTCGGCCAGCTCATACAGGTCAAAAACTTCCTGCTCCCGGCTGGCCTTGCCCTCGTCGAACTCGCTGAGTTTGATGATGTCCTCAATAAGATGAATGAGCCGCTTCGCCTGCCCGGAGATTTTCGCGCCAAAGCTCTGAATGTCCCCGTCCTTTACCATGCCGTTTTCGATCATTTCGGAGAACGCCGATATGGACGTCAGCGGCGTTTTCAGTTCATGGGACACGTTCGCCGAAAATTCCTTGCGCTGTTTTTCCGCTTCATACCGCCCGGTGACATCGAAAAAGAGGATGACAGCGCCGCCCACCTCGTTATGCACTGGGCTGAAAAACACACTGTACATTTTACCGCCGCGCTCAAACAGAATCTCTGTGTTCCCTCCGGACAGGCCGTGTTTCACGCCCTGCTGAAACTCTATCTCGCGGCAAACGCGCAGGATATTTTGCCCTGCCGTATCTCCGAACAACTCGTACACGCTCTTGCTGGCGGTCAGCACCGTGCCGTTCCGGTCGAGCAGGATGATCCCCTCTTGCATGTTTTCGGTGATCGCCGCGATGGTATCGGCGCGGGTCTGCAGCGCGGACACCTGCGCCGTGATCTCTCTTTTCTGCGCCGCGATTTTTTTGATAAACGGCAGCAGTTCGTCGTAGACAGGTTCGTTTTCATCCTCCATATCCAGTCTGCCGAACGGCTCTATTATCTTTTTGGTAAGCCTGTGCGCAAGCAGATCGGCAAACAGAAAAACCAGCAGCGTCACAAAAAAAACAGCGGGAACCGTCGTGAGGAAAGCCCCGGTAATGCTGCCGACCGTTTTTGACAGGCGGAGCGCGCTGCCGTCGTTAAGGCGGACGGCATAATAATATGTTTCGGTTTTGAGTGTGTCGGAATAACGGACGCTCTCGCCCGCGCCGTCCTGAAAGGCTGCGATGATTTCCGTCCTGCCGCCGTGATTATCCTGCGCACCGTCAACTGCCGCGGTATCGAGAAGCACCATCCCGTCCGGCGTCACAACGGTCATACGGATGGATTCCGCGCCGCCGGCATAACCCGGCAGCCCCCCGGTCACTCCGTTATTCCAAAGGCCGGCGGCCAGACCCGCGCAATCCTTCACGGCGGCCATCTCCCGATTCCTGGCGACAGTGTAAAAAAAGAAGCTCAGCAAGATCGCCAGCAACATGACGGCGGGCAGTATCACGCCAAGAAAACTCCAGTAAATGCGTCTTTTCATTCTACCTCCCCCAGCCTGTACCCGACATTCCGCACGGTCTGTATCAGCGCCCCCGCGCTCCCTAATTTCCGCCGCAGGGACCGGATGTGCATATCCAGCGTCCGGCTTTCCCCTTCAAAGTCCCAGTTCCACACCGCCTCCATGATTTTATCGCGGCTCATGGCAAGCCCCGCGTTGAGAGCCAGATAATACAGGAGCTCAAACTCCTTATATGTCAGATGGACGGGCCCGCCGTGCGCGGTGACGGCGCGGCGCGCGTTGTCAATGGTCAGGCCGCCGACCGTCAGCAAGCCGGAGGGCAGCGAGCGGCGCAGGACGGCGTTGACGCGCGAGATCAGCTCCATCACGCCGAACGGCTTTGTCATATAGTCGTCCGCGCCCAGGTCAAGGCCCTTTACCTTATCATACTCGCCGCTTTTCGCCGTCAGCAGGATAACGGGCAGCGCCTTTGTCCGGGACGAGGAGCGCAGGCGTTTCAGAATCGTCAGGCCGTCGTCTCCGGGAAGCATGATGTCGAGCAGGGTGAGATCCGGCAATGCTTTGTCCATTGCCCCGAAAAACTCCACGCCCGATTCAAACCCAAACCCCTCAAACCCTGCCGATTGCAAGGCGTAGAGGACAATTTCACGGATATTTTCATCGTCCTCGACGACATAGATCTTTGCCATATGGTCCTCCTGTCAGGCTCCGCGGCGCGCGCGGACGGCCGTCTGAGGCGTCTGCGGCTGCGCCCGTCACTATGCCTGCGAGCCCGCTTCGCCCTGCCCGTGCGCATGGTGTTCCCCGGTTATAGAAAATATGACCCATTCGGCGATATTGACGGCGTGATCGCCGATGCGCTCCATGTCGGCGATCATCCGCAGCGCCGCCGAAATCTGGCGCAAGTCCCGCGCCACCGGCTGCTGCTGGAGCAGCAATTTTAAGCACAGGGCCTCGATGTCCGTTTCTTTTTGATCCACTTCATCGTCAAAGGCGATGACCTTTTCCGCCATTTCCGTGTCCTGTTTCGCTAAGGCGTCGATGGCAAGGCGTATGGAACGCTCCACAAGAGCGCCCATTTCAATCAGCGACTGATTAAGACGTTCCAGTTGCTCGTCGAATTTATACCGCATTTCAGCCAAACCTCCCGGTAATATAGTCTTCCGTCCTCTTGTCCCGCGGCAGGGAAAAAATCTGCTCCGTATCGCCGTATTCCACCATCTCACCCAACAGGAAAAAAGCGGTCCTGTCGGATATGCGCGTCGCCTGCTGCATATTGTGGGTCACAATGACGACGGTATACCGCTTTTTCAACTCCGCCAGCAAATCCTCGATCTTAGAAGTGGAAATCGGGTCGAGCGCGCTGGTCGGCTCGTCCATCAGCAGCACGTCCGGCTCCACCGACAGCGCCCGCGCGATACACAGCCGCTGCTGCTGGCCGCCCGACAGGGACAGGGCGGACTTTTTCAATCTGCCGTTGCATTCGTCCCATATCGCCGCGTCGCGAAGGGATTTTTCCACGATCTCATCCAGCCGGTACCTGCTTTTGACCCCATGCGTGCGAGGCCCGAAAGCGATATTGTCATAGACGCTCATCGGGAACGGGTTGGGCTTCTGGAACACCATCCCCACCCGTTTGCGGAGCAGATTGACGTCAATGCCGCCGTAGATGTCCTCGCCGTCCAGCAGGAGTTTTCCGGTGATTTTGCACCCCTCCACCAAGTCGTTCATGCGGTTCAGGCTTTTAAGCAGGGTGGACTTGCCGCAACCGGACGGGCCGATAAAGGCGGTGATCTCATTCGCGCCGATGTCCATCGTGACGTTTTTCAGCGCCTTGAAGTCATTATACCACAATTCCACATCGCACAGCGTAAATTTTCCCATACCCGTTACCTCTTTACGATCTTCTTAGCCAAAAACGCAGACAGCGCGTTGATCCCGATCACCACGACCAGCAGGACGACCGCGGTGGCATAGGCCTGATCGGTGTACAGCGCGTTGTTGGCGAGCGAGTACATGTGCATGGACAGGGTGCGCCCCGAAGTGAACAGCCCTCTGGAAGGGTCCACGTCGGCGGTGTTGCCCAGCGTGTAAATGAGCGCGGCGGTCTCGCCGACGATACGCCCGATGGCAAGGATGATCCCGGCCAGTATCCCCGGCGCGGCGGCGGGCAGAATGATACGGAAAACGGTCCGCAGTTTGCCCGCGCCCAGCCCGAACGCCCCCTCCCGGTAGCTGTCCGGCACGGCCTTCAGGCTCTCCTCTGTCGTCCGCATGACCAGCGGCAGGATCATGATGGCCAGCGTACAGCTTCCGGCCAGCAGCGAATAGCCCCAGCCCAGCCACGCCACGAAGAACAGCGAACCGAACAGGCCGTAAAGAATAGAGGGGATACCCGCCAGCGTTTCGGCCGTTGTCCGCACCAGCCTGACAAAGCGGCTGCCCCGCTTCGCGTACTCCGCAAGGTAAACAGCCGCAAAAACGCCCAGCGGTACGGCGATCAGCAGCGAGAGGGCGACGGTCAGCACGGTGATGACCAGCGCGGGAAAGAGGGATACGTTTTCACTGTTATAATGCAGGGCGAACAGGGACGGTTTGATATGGGGGACGCCTTTCAGCAGGATATAGGCGAGAAGAAAGAGCAGCATCGCAGCCGTCACGCCGGCGCAGAGCCATGTCAGCCCGCGCAGCGTCAGGTCTTTGATTTTTCGCATTTTCATTCCGTTCTCTCCTTTTTCAGTGCCGAGAAAAGGAGGTTGATGAGCAAAATAAACACGAACAGCACCACGCCGGTGGCAATCAGCGCCTCGCGGTGCAACCCCTCGGCGTAGCCCATCTCCAGCACAACATTGGCCGTCAGGGTGCGGACGCCTTTGAGAAACTCGTCCGGCGCGCGCAAGACCGTTTGGTTGCCCGCCACCATCTTGACCGCCATCGTTTCGCCGATAGCCCGTCCCACACCCAGCACGACGGCCGCCATGACGCCGGATTTCGCGGCGGGCAGCACCACGCCGAAAACCGCCCGCTCATGGCTCGCGCCCAGCGCCACCGCGCCCTCGTACAGTTCGTCCGGTACGGCGCGGAGGGCGCTCTCGGTGATGCCGATGACGGTCGGCAGTATCATGATCCCCAGCAGCAGCGACGCCGTCACCATACTGCTCCCGTCGCCGCCAAAGGTATTGCGCACAAACGGAACCAACACCACAATGCCAAAAAATCCGTAGACGACCGACGGAATACCCGCCAATAGATCCAGCGCCGGTTTCATAAATCCGTACAGAGGCTTTGGGCAGACCTTCGCCATAAAGACCGCCGCGAAGATACCGACCGGCACGCCGAGCAGAATCGCGCCCGCCGTGACATAGAGGGAGCCGACGATCATCGGCAGGATGCCAAAGTCATCATAGGTGGGTTTCCAGACAGTGCCGGTCAGGAATTTCAAAACGCCGATCTTGCCGATGGCGGGGAAGCCGCCCGCGAACAGAAACACGCAAATCAGCCCTACCGCCAGGACGGCGGTAAGGGCTGATACGGTGAATACCCAGCGCATGACGGGTTCGCGGACGGAGCGGTTTTTCACCGTGATCCCGCTGATCATTGAACGCCGCTCCACTTGGTAAACTCACCGTTGTAGATGTTTCTGACCTGCTCATTGGTCAGCGCGGTCAGCGGGTTTTCAGGATGGACGATGACGGCGATGCCGTCAAGGGCGATATGAACGGGGACCAGGCCGTCGCTTATTTCGGCGTCTTTGAGCGCGCGGGAGGCCATGCCTATGTCATACGCGCCGCTCTTTGCGTCGTTCATGCCCTTGGAAGAATCGCTTTCCTGAATGGTGACCGCGGCATTGGGGTTGACGGCTTTATACGCCTCCACCAGATCCTGCATGACCGGCGTGACCGATGAGGAACCGCCGACGACCAGGTTCCCGGACGGCCTGCCGCCGGAATACGCGGGTGCGTTTTCGTCAATCGGGACGCAGCGCTTGACCATAGCCGCCTGCCCTTCGGCGGAGAGGATGAAGTCAATAAAATCTTTGGCGAGCCCTTCGGCTTCCCCCAGCGTGGCAAGATAAAAGGGGCGCTGGATGGTATAGGAGCCGTTTTTCACGTTTCCGGCGGTAGCCGCGACGCCGTCAATGGTCAGAGCCTTAACGGTATCATTCAGGGAAGCGACGGAACAATAGCCGATGGCGTACGGGTTGCCCGCGACGTTGGAAATCATGACGCCGGTACCGTCGGCAGTAATGGCTTCCTCAGTCACGTTTTCCTTGCCGTCGGCATCCTTTACGTCGAACAGGTCGCGTACCGCGTCGCGGGTGCCGCTGCCTTCCTCGCGGCTCACAACGGTAATAGCTGTGCCTTTGTCAAAGCCGCCGGCGGGAGACGAGCAGGCGGTCAGCGCGGTAAACAGCGGGAGCGCGGCCAAAGCCAATGCGAAAATCTTCTTCATTTACTTTCCCTCCGCGTATGTAGTATGGCTTGAGTATACGGGAGGAATGTAAAAACCAAATACAGGCCCGTGTAAAACCTTTGTAAAATTATTTTTTCGCCGCCCGCGTTTATCAGAGCTGTACGGCGCGCGCGGCGCGCAAAAGCGATTTGACAAGCCGCTCCGCGTAGGCGTTATCGGCCTTTCTCATTCCATCCTGCCGATACGGCCGGTTATTTCCCGCCTCAGAGCTTCGATCTGACGCCCGATAAACGCCCCGGGCCTCAGGGTCTCATCAATCATCAAGGGGGTGATGTCCAGTCCATAGGAGCAGCTGTCCATACTGTCCACATGATGTGGGGAGAAGAAGGCCGCGTTGGCGAGGCGGCGGCCCGGGGCGGCTTTGTCATATCGTTTGCCGCCGGCGCATTGAGACGCGAAGACACGCAGCAGGTCCGCCGCGAGTTCAGGATACGGGCTCGTGTCAAAGACGGCTTTGCTCCCGTCGGGCAGCCAGTCAAGTCCGCGCCAGACTTCGAGGGCATACAGCTTCAAAGGTCGTTCCTCCGGCGGGAGAGGGCGGAGCGCCTCCAGCACGCGGAGCGTCACGCCGACATGGGTATCGTGCTTGTCGGCCAGATTGTGGGTGTATACCGTGTCCGGCCGGGTAAGCCGTACGATGTCCCTCAGTTCGGAGGCGCACAGGCCGTCTCCCGCGGCTTTTACCGCCGCGCTTGGATAGCCTAACTGCAATACGGCCGCGTATTTGCCCAGCCGGGCCGCGTCAACCTGTTCGCGGACCCGGACTTTTTGCATCTCCAAATCGGAAAGGGATGCATACCTGCCCGCGCGGGGAGAACCGGCGCCGTCGGTTACGACGACGGCCGCAAACCAGCGGTCGTCTTTTTCATAGCACTGCGCTATCGGCCCGTAGGCCATGATTTCCACATCGTCCTGATGCGCCGCGATACACAGATCGGTGGTGCGGCGCAGGGCCGCCTCCGGCTCCGTTCCGTCCGGGATAAATATCCCGCCGTTGCCGTTATGAAGCCGCAGCATCAAAGCGTTCCCCTTTCAAAGCCAGGCCGGCCCCGACGCGGAAGTTTCCCGCCTGCGCGCCGATGTGGTGAAGTTCATCTACTACAACGGACAGGACGGGCAAAGCAAAAAACCCCTCAGCCGAACAAAAAAGTTCGTCTAAGGGGCTGCTGCCTAATCACGTTGATATTGATACAATACACGCTTTGTCCGTGAGGGGGGTGCATTGCACCCCCTCCAAAGGGCACACCTCAATAGAGTTAGC
>JAIRUE010000040.1 GCA_031254575.1 Oscillospiraceae bacterium
CGCGGTTTCAGATGGAGGCCAGCCGCACGACGGTGGGCACGGGACTGGGGATGAGCATCACCAAACGCCTTGTGGATATGATGGGCGGCGCCCTCCATGTGGAGAGCAAACTGGGCGCCGGCTCCGTATTCACCGTGCGCCTGCCGCAGGAGGACGCGGGAAACGGCGTTTTAGGCAAAGAGCTTTCTGAAAACCTGCGGCAGTTCCGTGTGGATTTCAAGGACCCGTTCACAAAGAATACCTTTACGCGCGAATATATGCCGTATGGCAGCGCCCTTGTGGTGGACGACGTGGAAACCAATCTGTATGTCGCCAAGGGGTTGCTGTCGCCGTACGGGCTGGCGGTGGACACCGCCCTCAGCGGGCCGGAGGCGATTGCCAAAATCAAGAGCGGCAGGATATATGACATTATCCTGATGGACCACATGATGCCGGAAATGGACGGCATAGAAGCCACTCAGAAGATACGGGAGCAGGGATATGCGCAGCCTATCGTCGCGCTGACCGCCAACGCCATGTCCGGACAGGCCGAGATGTTCCTGTCCAGAGGCTTTGACGCGTTCATCTCCAAACCGATCGACCTGCGCCAGATGGACGTGACGCTCAACAAGCTGGTACGCGACCGCTACCCGATCGAAACGATCGAAGCCGCGCGCAAACAGAAGCGGACGATCGCCGCCAAAACACCCAAGGCGGCCACCGATCCGCAGCTGGCGGGTATTTTCGCGCGGGACGCCGAAGACGCGGTCGCGGCGCTGGAGGACATCAACAGCCGCTGGGATACGATCAGCCCGGACGATCTGGCGCTGTATATCGTCAATGTTCACGCCATGAAGAGCGCGCTGGCCAATATCGGCGCGCCGGAGCTGTCCGGCGCCGCGCTCCGGCTGGAACAGGCGGGACGGAAGCGCGATACCAGCCTGCTGAGGGAAGAGACTGTCTCCTTTATCACCGATCTGCGGGCTGTGATCGGGCGGATCAAGCCAAAGGAACCGGACAGAACCGGCGGCGTTACCGACGAGGACAAGGCGTTGCTGCGGGAAAAATGGCTTGTCATTCAGGCGGCCTGTGAAGCGTATGACAAAAAAGGGGCCAAGGACGCGCTGGCCGAGCTCCGGCGGAAGGTATGGCCGCGCCCGGTCAAAGAGGCGCTGGAAGCCGTGGCCGAGCATCTGCTGCACAGTGACTTTGAGGAAGCGGCCGCTGTTGCGGGACGCGAGGCCCAGGGGATGGAAAACCTGTAACCCCAGGATCGGAAAACCCCAATTGACAAACCGCCCGCGGTTTGATATACTGTCGCCGCAAGTAAACCGGGCAGCCGCCTGTTCGGCGCCAGGCGTTGAATGGGAGGAAAGTCCGGGCTCCACAGGGCAAGGATAGCGGGTAACGCCCGCCCACGGCGACGTGCGGACGAGTGCAACAGAAACAGACCGCCGGACGGTCAATCCGTCCGGTAAGGGTGGAAAGGCGAGGTAAGAGCTCACCGCGCTTCCGTGAAAGCGGGAGCGCCTGTAAACTCTATTCGGAGCAACACCGACTCGGGGCAACGCCAGGCGGCCGCCTGGCGGCAAGCCGGCCCGGCGGTCCCCGGACGGGTGGCGTTGAGCCGTCTGGCAACAGGCGGCCCAGATAGATGGCTGCTCAGCGGCGGCGGCGGGAGACCGCCTCCCCGCGGACAGAACCCGGCTTACAGGTTTGCTTGCAAAAGAAGAACTCTATCGCCCGTGTCGGAAAATAACGTCTCCCGCAAGTTATTTTCCGACAAAGCGCAAAGGCAGACACCCCGCCGTCCGGCGGGGCGTCTGCTTATTTTCCGATCCACTGCGACATGCCGGGACCGTGCGTGTCGTTGGGCCGCGCCGTGAAGCCGAATTTCCGGTAGAATCCCTCTTTGCCCATGGCCGCCATAAGGTTTACAAATTTCGCCTGTCCGGGCGCGATATTTTCGTTTATGTACGCCATCACCCGCTCCATGATTGCCCGGCCGATCCCGTTCCCCTGAAATTCGGGCTTTATGATGACTTCGGATATAAATACATAATAGCCGTAATCGGTGATGACCCGCGCCATCCCGACCGGCGCGCCGTCACACACGGCGACCACCAGAAACGCGGTGTGCGCCAGGCCGTTCCGCGCAAGGTCCGGGTGCAGGGCGTCCCAGCCGACCGCTGTGCGCAGGGCGTTGTACTGCTCCACGGCGATCGTTCCGGTATAGGTGATCTCCATTGGTTCCGCGCCTCCCGTGCATGTTGATGAAGTCCATTATAAAGTGGCCGAAATGGATTGTCAAGTATTTTTATTCATTTTTATGAATAAAAATACTTTTTACCGCGAAGAAAATCCCCGTGAAGCCCGGTCAGGCTTCGCGGGGACATACGTCACGCCAAAATCAGGGTTCAACGGGCGGCGGCACGTCGTTCCAGCGCCGCATACGGGGCTTTCCCTCAAACAGGACGCAATTGACGATACCCTCCAGCATCTCCTGGCGCCCGCTTTCCGGTATCCGGGGCTCCCTCTGCAGTGAATAGGCTTCCAGCTCGGCCAGCCCGGCCTTGCCGGAGACAATATCCGCGCCGATGCCGCTCTTATAGCTCGCGTAACGCTCTCCGGCAAAGCTGTCGATACGGCCGTCCTCGATGATCTGCACCGCCTTGCGCAGGCCCAGCGCGTACGTATCCATGCCGGTGATGAAGCCGTGTACGATGTCCTCCGCCGTATGCGACATCCGGCGCGTCTTGGCGTCAAAATTCAGCCCGCCGTTTGTAAAGCCGCCGGCGCGCAGCACCTCAAGCATACACATCGTCGCGCTGTACACGTCGCTGGGGAACTGGTCGGTGTCCCAGCCCAGCAGCAGGTCGCCCTGATTGGCGTCGATGGAGCCGAAGACGCCGTTGTCGGCGGCGGCGCGCAGCTCGTGCTGGAAGGTGTGGCCCGCCAGCGTGGCGTGATTGGCCTCGACGTTCATCTTGACCTCGTCCATCAGCCCGTACGCGCGCAGGAAGTTGCAGGTGGTCGCCACATCGACGTCGTATTGATGCTTGGAGGGCTCTTTGGGTTTGGGCTCTATGTAGAAATCGCCCTTAAAGCCGATCGAGCGGGCATATTTGACGGTCATTTTGATCAGGCGGGCCAGGTTTTCCTGCTCAAATTTCATATCAGTGTTAAGCAGCGTCTCATACCCCTCGCGGCCGCCCCAAAAGACATAGCCGCTCCCGCCCAGCTTGACGGTCAGCTCGACGGCCTTTTTGATTTTCGCGGCCGCGTAAGCGAAGATGTCGGCGCTGGGCGACGTGCCCGCGCCCGCCATAAAGCGCTTGTGCGTAAACGCGTTGCAGGTCCCCCACAGGCATTTTACGCCGCTCTTGGCCATCTTTCCCTTGATGTAGTCGGTGATCTCGTCAAGGCGCTTGTTGGATTCGGCCAGCGTGGGCGCCTCTTCGATCAGGTCGGCGTCATGGAAGCAGAAATAATCGACCGACAGCTTCTCCATCAGTTCAAAACCCGCGTCGGCTTTGGCTTTGGCGTGCGCCATCACGTCCTGCCTGTCCGCGCCGAACGATTTGTCGGCGGTGCCCCCGCCGAACATATCGGAACCCTCGCCGCACAGCGTATGCCACCACGCGAGCGCAAATTTGCAGTGCTCTCTCATCGGCTTGCCCATGATGTCCTCATCGGGATTATACCAGCGGAATGACAGGGAGTCGTCAAGTCCTCTGTAAGGGATTACCGGGATTTCGGGAAACAGCAAATCGGATCCTCCTCTCCGTACTTATGCCCGTCCGCGGCCGCAAGACGCACGCCGCAACGCGGGCATCCGTTTACGAACACACGGATAACAGGTTTATTATATCACAGCAAAGGGAAAATACTATTAGCAATTAGCACAAACATTGCTCTCCCGCATTGTGCATTGTACACAAGCCTTTACGGCGGGCCGCCGGAATATGTGAGCGCCCCCTTTACAAGGCCGCCGCGCTCCGGTATACTGTTGGCATACCACAAGGAAAGCGGGCGGACGGTATGGCAAACCTGTACCCCGGCGGGCACAAAGGCGATTACACGCTCAACCTCAGGGAAGACCCGGCGTATATGTCGACAGGCTCCTTCCCATGCCCCGTCTGCGGCGGCTCTTTCCGCGCGCTCAAGCTGCGCGACGTGAAGCTCATCCCGCTGCGGACCGGCGAGCTGCGCACGCAGTTTAAGGACGTCGAGCCCCTGTATTACGAGATCACCACCTGCCCCAACTGCCGCTATTCGGCGCAGACGGCCATGTTTGACAAGCTCCTGACCTCCCGCAGGAAAATGATCCTCGAAAAACTCACGCCATATCTGCCGGAACTCATGCCGTGGAGCGAGTCGCCGGCGTCGGCCGGGGCCGTGTTCGAGCGGTATTATCTGGCCCTGCTGTGCGCGGGCGCGGGATTTGCGGACCGCGAACTGGTGGAGGCGGGGCTCTGGTGCAAACTGAGCGGCGTCTACGCCGACGCGGGCGACGCCGGGATGGAGGCCTATGCCGCGGGCGAGGCTCAGAAGGCCTATCTGACGGCTTTTCAGAACCTGCGCATCCAGCCGGTGAAGTTTCCCTCCCTCAACCTGCGCATCGGCCTTCTCAGCGTGAAGATCGGCGACGTCAAGACCGCCCGCGACTTCCTCTACAAGGTCAAACTGGACCCCAACAGCACCCGCGTGCAGAAAGACGGGGCCGACGACGCCATCAACGAGCTCAAGGAAACGGTGACGGACCATGCTTGAGCGTATCAAAAAATGCGGCATGGTGCCGGTCGTCAAGCTCAGCGACGCGGCTAAAGCCGTCCCCTTGGCGCGCGCGCTGCTGGACGGCGGCGTCGGTGTCATCGAGATAACCTTCCGCACCGGCGCCGCGCCGGACGCCATCGCCGCCATTGCCGGGGAGGTGCCCGGGATGCTGGTGGGCGCGGGCACGGTGCTGACGCCGGAACAGCTGGAGGTGGCCCAACGCGCCGGGGCGCGGTTTATCGTTTCGCCCGGCCTTGACGCGGATATTGTACAGAGGGCGCGGGCGCACGGCCTGCCCGTCATCCCCGGCGCGGTGACGCCGACCGAGATTTGCGCCGCGCTGAAACTGGGGCTGTCGGTATTGAAATTCTTTCCCGCGCAGGTTTTTGGAGGAACCGGGGCGCTCGGCGCACTGGCCGCGCCGTTTGCCGGGGTGGAATTTATCCCCACCGGCGGGATCGATCAAAACAACGCGCCCGATTATTGGAAACTGCCGCGGGTGCTGGCTGTCGGCGGGACGTGGATGGCCCCGGGAGAGCTGATAGAGGCGGGGGATTTTGACGGGATACGGCGGATCGCGGCGGAAGCCGCGCGTCTGAGGAGGGAAGCCGGAAGATGATACGGGTCAAGCCGGCGGAAGACTGCCGGTTCGATGAAATATCGCTGGGAGAGGTGATGCTCCGCCTCGACCCCGGCGAGGGGCGCGTTCGCTCGGCCCGCTCCTTTACCGTGTGGGAAGGCGGCGGCGAATACAACGTCGCGCGCGGCCTGCGCCGCTGTTTCGGGCTGCGCACCGCCGTCGTCACCGCGTTCGCGCGGAATGACGTGGGGTATCTGCTGGAGGATCTGATTTTGCAGGGCGGGGTCGATACGTCGCTGATCCGGTGGGTCCCCTATGACGGCATCGGGCGCGCGGCGCGCAACGGCCTGAATTTCACCGAGCGCGGCTTCGGCGTGCGCGGCGCGCTGGGCGTCTCCGACCGCGCCAACACCGCCGCGTCACAGCTCAAACCGGGCGATGTGGACTGGGACGGCATTTTTGCCGCGGGCGTGCGGTGGTTTCACACCGGCGGCATCTTTGCCGCCCTGAGCGAAACGGCCGCGCCGGTCATTATGGAGGCGCTGAAAGCCGCGAAAAAACACGGGACCGTCACCAGCTACGACCTCAACTACCGCCCCTCTCTCTGGAAGGGTATCGGCGGACAGGAGCGGGCCGTTGAGGTCAACCGTGAGATCGTGCGGTACGCGGACGTCTGCGTCGGCAACGAGGAGGATTTTTCCGCCTGTCTCGGCTATGAGCTGGAAGACGGCAGCCTGTCCGCGCTTAACGCCGAAAGCTATCGCCGCATGCTCGAAAAGGTCTCAAAGGACTATCCCCATATGCAGGCCGTCGCGACAACGCTGCGCACCGTTAAAACAGCCTCCGTCAACGGCTGGTCGGCGCTGTGCCGGGCTGACGGGGCGGTGGTTCAGGGGATGGAGTTTCCCAGCCTCGCCGTTCTTGACCGGGTGGGCGGCGGCGACAGCTTCGCCTCCGGGCTGATTTACGGGCTGATGACCGGAAAGGACGTCCAGACCGCGCTCAACTACGGCGTCGCCCACGGCGCGCTGGCGATGACCACGCCCGGCGACACCTCGGCGGCGCGGCAGGGCGAGGTGGAGGCGCTGATGCGCGGCGCGGGGGCGCGGGTGGAACGCTAGGAAAAGGCCGGGGATGAAATCCCGGCCTTTTTTACTGCGCACGGTTCTACAGAATGATGCAGATGAGCCCGCCGGAACCCTCGTTGATGATGCGCTGCAGCGTCTCCTGCAATTTGCCCCGCGCGTCGGCCGGCATTTTCTTGAGCTTGTTGTTCAGCCCCTCGCTGACAAGGTCGTGCAGGCTCTTGCCGAAGATATTGCTCTGCCATATCTTGTCGGGCTGGTCGTCGAATTCGGAGAGCAGGTAGTGGACCAGTTCCTCGCTCTGCCGCTCCGTCCCGACGATGGGGGAAACCTCCGTTTCGATGTCGGCGCGGAGCATATGGATGCTCGGCGCGCTGGCCCGCAGCCGTATCCCGTAGCGCCCGCCCTGTTTGACGATCTCCGGTTCCTCCAGCCGCAGCTCGTCGGCGCCGGGCATCACGATGCCGTATCCCGTTTCCCGCACGTCCCGCAGCGCGCCGGCCACCTTGTCATACTCGCTCTTGACCCCGGCCAGGCCGCTCAGCAGTTCCATCAGATCCCCGTCGTCGGTGATGGCGAACCCGCTCTGCTCGCCCAGCGTCCGGTAGAACAGTTCCCTCGGCAGCTCGACCGTCGCCTCGGCGACGCCGGAGCCCAGATGGATGGCGTCCTGCCGCACGGAGAGGACTTCGGGGCAGCGTTTGAGATTTTCCATCACGCTTTCGATGTCCCGGATGCGGACCATCTCGGCGGCCGCTTCCAGCATGGCGCCGTACAGCGTGTTCTTGATCGGGTGCCCGTGCGGCAGCGCCTCGACCCATGTGGGAAGGTGGATGCCCATCTCCATGACCGGGAACTCAAACAACACGCCCTTGATGATATTGACCACGTCGGTCTCCGAGAGCTCGGCGCAGTTGGCGGCAAAGCAGGAGACGCCGTGCCTCGCGGCGATGTCCTCACATACCGTCTGCGCCAGCGGCGATTCGGGATACTGGGAGTTGACGATGACCAGAAAGGGCTTTCTGAGCGCTTTCAGCTCCTCGATGACCCGCTCCTCCGGCTCGACATACCCCTCGCGGTTGAGGTCGGTCACGGTGCCGTCGGTCGTCAGCACGAGGCCGATGGTGGAATGCTCCGCGATGACCTTGCGCGTGCCCAGCTCGGCGGCTTCGGTCATCGGCACCTCGTAGTCAAACCACGGCGTGCGCACCATCCGCGGCCGGCCGTCCTCGGTCTGCCCCATCGCGCCGTCCACCATATAGCCCACGCAGTCGATCAGGCGCACGCTCATCCGCGCGCCGCCCTCCATCACGATCTCAACGGCTTCTTCGGGCACAAACTTGGGCTCCGCCGTCATAATGGTGCGGCCAGAACCCGACTGCGGCAGTTCGTCGCGCGCGCGGTCGCGCTTATACTCGTTTTCGATGTTAGGGATGACCAGCGTTTCCATAAAGCGCTTGATAAAGGTGGATTTGCCGGTGCGCACCGGCCCGACCACCCCGATATAGATGTCCCCTTCGGTGCGCTGGGCAATATCCTCATAGATCCTGCGGTTTTCCATCATATCCCACTCCTTTCCTCACCGTTTCTTCGGAATCAGCAGCAGCATCCCGTCCGGGGCCGCCTCGCAATCCTCAAGGCCGTTGGCAAGGCACAGCTCGCCCGTGGTCGTGCTGTACCGTTTGGCGATCTCCCACAGCCCCTCGCCGGGCTGGCAGCGCCGCAGCACGACGCTGGGGCGCTGCGGCCCCTCGGCCGCCTCTTCCTGCTGTACGCCGCCCACCGCCATCAGCCGCGCCGTTTTGGTCAGCGTGTAGGGAAAGTCCACCGTAAACCGCAGTTCTATGCCGCCGGAGGAGGGGGCGGCGGTGATCTCGCCGGCCTGCCGCGCCGCGGCCGCCGCGCCGTCCGCGTCAAACCCGGCGGGAACGGCGAGTTTGCGGGTCAGCGAACGGAAGCCGCCGCCGTCGGTCACGTACAGCAGGCTGACATACGCCTCGCAGCCCAATTCCCCGCTCTCCAGCCTCGTGACGGGCCCCGGCATGACGTGCGTGCCGATGACGGAGCGTACGTCCTCCCCGGTTTCCAGCGTCTCCCGCACCGCCTGCCTGTGGACGCCGCGCTCCGTCAGTTCGGTCAGGTGCAGCGGCTCCATCAGGGGCCGGAGCTGCGCGGAGGTGCTGTACAGATCCACAATGGCCTCCAGGCGCCGTTCCATGCTGCCCACGGCCTGCGCCTCCAGATGCAGCGCTATCGAGATGCCGCGCGGCTCGCCGCCCGGCCCGCCGCCGGCCTCCACCTCCACGCCGGTGACGCGAAGGTCCAGATCAACGGCCGCGCCCTCTTCCAGCCCGTCCATGTCCATGATTTGGGATACGGAAAACTCATGCTCCGCGCTCACAGGCTCCCCGCCGCTCAGATAGAGGATGCCGAGCAGGACCGCCCCCTTAAAGACGGCCTTGCTGCCCACCGTTTTGACGTCGGTGACCTCCATGCGCGGCATCGCGAAAACGATCTCGTCCACCGGGGGGCGCGAAGCGGGAAGCTCCAATCCCTCGTTGACGGTGAAACTCTTGCTTTTGACCGCCACCGGCATATACGCCGAGCAGGACTGCCGCTTCACCTCGCACGGCTCCGGCACCTCGGACGGGACCGACAGCTCGGCGGGCGCGTAGACGGCGGCGCGGACGCTCAGGCGGCAGAGGACGGAGACCTTGCGGGGATTGATCGCGTGCGCCTCGATTTCCAGCAGGCGCGCGTCTGAATGCACCTCGCTGTGCGCCGGAAACCGCCCGTCGAAAACGTGGTTGAACGGGATCGCGACGTCGAGTTTGCGCAGCCCGTCCTCGCCCTCCGGCTGATACAGCACCCCGACGCGGGCCAGCCCCGTAAGGTCCAGCCGGTCCTCGCGGAGAGCCGCCTCCTTGACGCACGCCTGCCCCGCCGAATGCACGATGCGCGCCATGTCCGGGAACAGGTCGGGTACGATCATATCGGCGCTCACCTCGGGCGCGCTTGAGGCGTCCAGCACGGTTTGATAATATAAGAATGTCTGCTTCCTGAGTTCCATGCCCTTTCCTCCTTCACCGCGCCAAACACGCGCTTGGCGCTGACTGCTTGTTTCAGTATATTGTCCGCCGTTTAGAGATATGTCCGTTTCGGCAAAAAACAGCCCTCCGCCCATTTGGGTCGGAGAGCTGTTTTCCGGCGTTATGGAAAGAGGAAGGCCGCTCGGGTATACTCAATCCCTTTCCGCCCGTCTTATGCCGAACAGGCCGCGCAAAATCCCGCGCAGAAATCTCGGGGAGTTCCACACCACGATCCTCATAACAAGCACCCTCCTTCCGGCAAAGATACGGGACGCCCGCGGCGAGCTCTTGCCGCTCACCTCCACCAGCAAAAAAAATACAGTCCCAGCAGCGCCAGCAGCGCGCCGACCATCATCATAATGAATCCCCACGGAAAGAGTATGGCCAGCAGGAGGCCGATCGCCACGGCGCCAAGGATGAACGGCGGCCTGACGCGCCTGTAGCGCCGTTCCCACCACCGTCCGCGCCGATTTCCCACAGCCGCTCCCCCACAACAAAGACTTCCCTATACCTCAGTATACGGAAGCCCTGTCAATAAGGTGCGCGTCCCGTTTGAAAAAATGCGCGGCCGCCGCCGCCTCGCGCCACATCCGGCGGACGGCTGCGGAATCCCCTCCGGTCACGCAAAAGTCCTATTCTTCCTCCAGCATCCGCAGATAGCCCGCGTAGCGGGAGGGGTGAATCTCCCCCGCCCCCACCGCCTCCCGTACGGCGCAGTCCCTCTGCCTCTCCCCGTGCAGACAGCCGGCAAAGCGGCATTTTCCCAGATACGGGCGGAAATCCAAAAAACAAGCGCCCAGCCGTTCCGGCGGAATGCGTTCCAGCGTGTCCAGCGCGGCAAAGCCGGGGGTGTCGGCGGCCAGCACGTTGCGGGGCAGCGCATACAACTCCACATGCCGCGTGGTGTGGCGGCCCCGTCCCAGCCGCTCGCTGACCTCGCCGGTCGGGCGCGGTCCCTGCGTTTTTAACCCCGGCACGGCCCGCGGCGGCCCGCCGCCGCCGTCCAGCGCGTTCAGCAGCTCGGACTTGCCCACGCCGGAATTGCCCGCCAGCGCGACGCATTTGTTCTCTATCAGGGGCCACAGGCTCTCCAGCCCGTCGCCGGTCAACGCGCTGAGCCGCAGCACCGGAAACCCGGCCGCCCGGTAGACGGAAAACAATGTGTCGCCCGGCTCCAGGTCGCATTTGTTGATCAGCAGGATGACCTCAATGCCGTGATAGGCGGCCAGCGCCGCCATCTTGTCGATCACAGACGTATCGGCGCGCGGCGCCGCCTCGCTGACCAGCATCACCAGCGCGTCGATATTACAGACGGGCGGGCGGAGCAGCGCGTTGCGCCGCTCCGCCACATCGACGACCGAACCGGAACCGTCCGACACCTCGATCGTCACAAAGTCACCCACCAGCGGGGTGACGCCCCGTTTGCGGAAAACGCCCCTCGCGCGGCAGAAAAACTCGCCCTCATCGGTACGCACCGTGTAAAACCCGCTGACCGATCGGACCAGCCTGCCGGTCAGGGTCATTGATTCTGCTGGATGGCCGCGATGGAACGGCTATACGTCAGCGCGCCGTCAAAGAAGACCGTAATCACGTCGTCGGGGTAGCCCGTAATGTCTATATAAAACGGCTGTTCCTCGGCGTTGACGCTCTCCTCGTAAATTTTCACGCCGTTCTTCTCGACCGTCAAAAGCGTCATCCCGACGGTGTCCGCGGGAGGGCGGACCGGCTGGCGGAGGGAAACGGGCTCCGCGGCGGGCGACGGGGACGGCTCAACGGGCGGCGGGGACGGCGAGGCGTCGGGGTCAGACGGCGAAACGGCGGGATCGGACGGCGAGGGCTGGTCGATGATCACAGGCCCCTCGCTGATCTCCAGGTCAATGGAGTCGTTTTCGTAAACCGTGTCGCCGGCCGGGACGCTCTGCCAGACCACTTTGCCGGCCTCGACGTCGCTGGGCACGACCGTGACGGTCCCGACTTGCAGATTATAATACCGCAGGGTCCTTCCGGCTTCCTCCTCATCCAGATTGATGACGGAGGGCATGGTGGTCGTCTGCGCGTTCTTGCCCGTGCTGATGACCAGAATAATCAGGTCGCCCTTGTACACATTGGCGTTTCTGGCGTCTCTCCCGTCCTCCGTCTCGGCGCGGATGACGGAATCGCGCGGTATCGTATCGTGCTGTTCCCGCCTGTTCGCGCTCCCGTCATAGCGCAGGTCATTGTTGATCAGCCAGGCCTGCGCTTCGCTCAGGCCCATGCCGGTCATGTCGATCAGCGCCACCGGCTCGCGCCCCAGGCTGACGGTCAGCAAAACCTCCGTGCCTTCGGGCGCCAGCCTCGGCAGCGGGTCCTGATCGACAATGGTGTCCTTGGGGCGTTCGGAATAATCCCTGACTATCACAAAGCGCAGCCGCGGGTATTCGTCCGGCAGGGCGTCCGTATAAATCCGCCCCCGGAAATCCGGAACGTCGACCTGTTCCGAAACCGGCTGATTGAACAGCCCGCCCACCATTACGATGACGACATACCCCAACACCGCGATCAGGACCAGCACGCCCAGAATAGCCGAAAGGGTCGCTATAAAGTTGCCGGATTTGCGCGTCTTATGGTTTTCCTCCTCCAGCATCTCCCGGCGGATGCGCCTGCGCTCCTCCGCCTCCGTTTTCGCGTCGAGCTTGAGCCCTTTGCCTTTGGCGCCGCCGGGCAGCGAACGGGTCGGCTCCTCGGCCTGGTCGTCGGCCGGCGTTTTGAGCTCGTCGGGGTCGTACTCGAACGAGATGGAGGGATTTTTGCGGAACTCTTCCAGGTCCCGCAGCATATCGTCCGCGGAGGCGTAACGCCGGGTGAGCTTGGGGGCCATCGCCTTGATGATGATGATTTCCAAAGCCTGCGGGATGTCGGGGTTGACCTCGCGGGGCGAGAGCGGCAGGGAGCTGATGTGCTGCAGCGCGACCGAAACGGGGGAGTCCCCCTCGAACGGGAGCCGCTCGGTCAGCATTTCGTAAAGCACCACGCCGACCGAATAGATGTCGCTGCGGGCGTCGATATGGCTCCCCCTCGCCTGTTCGGGGGAGATGTAATGCACCGAGCCGAGCGCTTCCTGGGTCAGGGTATTCTGCTTGCTCGCGAAGCGGGCGATGCCGAAGTCCGCGACCTTGACGCTGCCGTCGCGCAGGATCATGATATTGTGGGGCTTGATGTCGCGGTGGATGATGCCGCGGCTGTGGGCGTGGGAGAGGGCTTTGACGATCTGGATGGCAAAATGCAGCCCCTCGCGCCAGCTCAGCAGCCCTTTGCGCTGCATATACTGCTTGAGCGTGATGCCGTCTATCAGTTCCATGACGATATACTCGAGCTCTTTGGTGCGCGACACGTCATAGACCGCCATGATGTTGGGGTGGCTGAGCATGGCGACGGCCTGGCTCTCGGCGTGAAAACGCCTGCGGAAATCCGCGTCCCGGGCGTATTCCTCTTTGAGGATCTTCACGGCGACGTACCGGTTGAGCAGATGGCAGCGGGCTTTATATACATACGCCATGCCGCCGATACCCATGATCTCAAGGATCTCGTACCGGTTGTCCAGCATTTGGCCGATATATTTGTCCATTCCTGATTGCCTCCGGCGGTTTAGATATGGATCAGTACGATCGTGATGTTGTCGGGCCCCCCGCGGCTGTTGGCCAGACTGACCAGCCTGTCGCAGGCGAACACGGGATCGCCGCCGTGCAGGACCTCGAAGAGGATCTCCTGATCCTCGACGACGTTGGTCAGCCCGTCGGTGCAGAGCAGTAAAAAATCCCCCTCGCCCAGGGCGACGGTGTAGAGGTCCGGGATAACGGTCTCCTCCGTGCCAAGGGCGCGGGTGATGAGGTTTTTACTGGGGTGGTTTTTGGCCTCCTCGCGCGACAGTTCCCCGCGTTCCAGCAAGTCTTCGATCAGCGAATGGTCGCGCGTCACCTGCCGTATGCCCTCGTCGCTTATGAGATACGCGCGGCTGTCCCCGACGTTGACAACGACGGCGCCGTCCGGCGACGCCACGGCGCCCACCAGCGTGGTCCCCATGCCGCAATAGGAGGCGTCCGTCTGCGCTTTCTCATAGACCTGCCTGTTGGCGGAGGAGACGGCCGACGCCAGCGCGGCGCGGAGGTTTTTAGGATTCATTCCCGGCTTTACCTGAAGGAGCAGGCTGTCGATAAAGACGTCCGCAGCGACGCGGCTGGCGACATTGCCGGACCGGGCGCCGCCCATGCCGTCGCACACGACGCAGGCCGCCTGATCCACGGCGTGCGAAAGCTCAAGATGGAACGAGTCCTGATTCTCCCATCTTGCCGTACCCTTATCCGTCACGGCCCAAGCTAACACAGCGACAATCCTTTCCCGCCCTCTCTCACGGAGGGGGCTCCCGCCCCGCGCGGGAGGCGCTTCTCAATTGTCCGCAGGCCCCGTCTATATCCGCGCCCAGCGTCCTGCGCACCGTTGCCGAAAGCCCTTCCAACTCCCGCGCAAACCGCCTCACGGCGTCCGCGCCGGGCCTCCGGAACGGCTTGCCCGGAACGGGGTTGTACGGGATCACGTTTACGTGCGCCGGCCGTCCCCTGAGAAGAAGCGCCAGCCGCCGCGCGTGTCCGGGCGAATCGTTCAACCCCTCTATTATAACATACTCATAGCTGATCCGTCGAGCCGTTTTCGCAAAATATTTCCCGCAGGCATCCATAAGCTCGGAAATAGGATACCTCCGGTTTATCGGCATAAGGCGGCCGCGTGTCTCGTCGTCGGGCGCGTGCAGCGACACCGAAAGCGTCACCGGCAGGCCCAGCTCGGCGAGCTTCAGGATGCCGGGCACGTCGCCGCAGGTGGAGAGGGAGATGTGACGGAGGCCGAGATTGCGCCCGTCCGGATGACTTATCAGTTTTAAGAAACGGACTGTTTCATTGAAATTGTCCAGCGGCTCGCCGGTGCCCATCAGCACGGCGCGGCTGATCTCCTCCCCGCAGTACAGCGCCTGCGCCAGCATTTCCCCGGCGGAGAGGCTGCGGCTCAACCCGTTCCCCCCTGAGGCGCAGAACGCGCACCCCTGACGGCATCCCGCCTGCGTCGAAAGGCAGACCGAGACGCCGTGCCTGTACCGCATCAGCGCCGTCTCGATCCGTTCCCCGTCCGCGAGCTCCCACAAGATCTTTTGCGTGCCGTCGGCGGAAACCAGCCGCGTCAGTTCCCGGGGGCTTTCCAAAGCGTACCTCTCCGCCAGCTCCGCCCGCAGCGCCTTGGGCAGGTCGGTCATTTCCCCGAACGAGCGCGCGCCCTTTTTGCCGAGCCACGCGAATATCTGCTTTTGCCGGTAGTCCGGCGAGACGCCTATTTCCCCGGGAAACAGGGAAAGGATGTTTGGTTTCCCGTCCATTTCACACTCCGGCGCGCCCTACGGGCGCGATTTCTTCCTCATTCCGCATATAAAAAACCCGTCGGTGTCCCGCCTGTGCGGCCATAACGTCTCCATACCCTCAATCGCAAACGTATTGTCATTTTCGAGAAATTTTCTCACAACGTCCTCATTTTCCTCCGGCAGCAGCGTGCAGGTGCAGTACACCAGCCTTCCGCCGCTCCCGGCCGCTCTGGCGGCGTTGCGCAGGATAGAGAGTTGCAGAGCCGGCAACCCCTCCGTCTGATTCCGGTACCGTATGTCGGGCTTCTTCCGCAATACGCCGAACCCGGAGCAGGGAACGTCGCACAGCACGGCGTTGAACGGCCCGTCCGGGACAAACGACGACGCGTCGGCCCGCCGCACTTCCGTATTGGTCACGGCGCAGCGGGCGAGCGCGTCCCGGATCAGCGGCAGTTTTTCCGCGCTTTTGTCCGTCGCCAGGATATGCCCGCTGTTCCCCATCGAAAACGCCGCCATCAGCGTCTTGCCGCCCGGCGCGGCGCAGGCGTCCCAGACCTTTTCCCCCGGCCCGGGGTCCAGCGCCGTGACGGCGAGTTTCGCAGCCGGGTCGGCGACGATCCCCCGGCCGTCCCGCAGCAGCCCGTCCAGCAGGGCCGGATCGTCCAGGCGGTAGCACTCCGGCGCGGAACCGCACGGCGTCAGGCCGGGCCTCTCCGCAAAGGGCCTGAGCGTGTTGCGCTGGATATAGACCGGCGGGACGGCGTTGCAGCTCGCAAAGAACGGTTCCAGCTCCTCCGGCGGCAGCAGCCCGCCGATACGCTCGCAAAACCATCGCGGCAGGCTGTGGCGCACCGCCGGGTCGTCCGTCTCAGGCGGCGTGTCCGGCAGGTTCTGGAGGACGGCGTTGACCAGCCCCGCCGCGTGGGGCGCGGTCTTCTTACAGAGGCGGACCGCCTCGTCCGTCAGGGCATAGCGCGGCACGCGGTCAAGATACCAGAGCTGATACGCGCCGAGGCGCAGGATGTCCATCACCTGCGGCTGCGTCTTTTTGACGAGGCGTTTCAGCGCGAGGTCGATCAGCCCAAAATTTTGCGTGACGCCGTAGCAGAGCCGCGCCGCCAGCGCCGCGTCCCGGGCCGGCAGTCCTTCGGCGGCCTTCGCCAGAGCCGGCTCCAGCCGCGCGCCGGAGCGGCGGCGCGCGGTAAGCGCCTTCAGCGCCGCCTCGCGCGCGTCCATTACCTGCGGCGGCCCCTGCTCTGCGCGAGCAGTATCACCCGTATCAGCTGCATCAGCGAGACCGCCATCGCCGCCACATACGTCATCGCGGCGGCGGACAACACCCTCTTCGCGCCGCGCAGCTCGTCCCCGTCCAGCATCCCGCCGCTCTCCAGGATCGCCAGCGCCCGGCGGGACGCGTCGAACTCCACCGGCAGCGTGAGCAGCTGAAACAGAAACGCCACGCCGAACAGCAATATGCCGATATTGACCAGCACCGGCATCCCCTCCACGGCAAACCCGATCAGGATCAGCGGAAGCGCCAGCATCGAGGCCACCCGCGTCACCGGCAGGATACCGGCGCGCAGTTTGACCGGGCCGTACCCCTGGGCGTACTGCGCGGCATGGCCCGCCTCGTGCGCCGCGACGCCGACGGCCGCGACCGACGACTCGCCGTATACGCTCTGCGACAGGCTGATTACGTTGTCCTTGGGATTGAAGTGGTCGGTCAGATTGCCGGCAATCGCCTTCACGCTCACATGCCGCGCCTCGCCCAGCGCGCAGACGCGGGCGGCGGCCTGTTCGCCGGTGATCCCGCGCCGGGTCCGTATCCGCGCGTACTTTTTGAAGGTGGACGTCACGCGGAACTGACAGAACAGCGCGAACAGCGCGGCGGGCAGCACCAGCGCGATATAATAGATGTCAAACGGGCTGTAGTAGAGCATTATAATCCCCCTTTATATCCTCTGAAAAATTCTTCCGCCCCCATCCGCCTCTTCCCCGGAGCCTGCACTTCCAGCAGTTCCAGCACCCGCCCGTCGCCGCACGTCAGAAATTGCGGGCCTTTGGGAGCGCCCTGCGGCGCGGGCCGCGCCCGGTGGACCCTGAGCCCGTTCCAGACCGCCCCCGGCCAGGGCGTCACGGCGCGCACCAGCCGGTCAAGCTCAATCATCGGGCGGGAGAGGTCGATGATCCCGTCCTCTTTTGTCAGCATCGGGGCGTAGGTGGCTTTCGCATGCTCCTGCGGGACGGGCTTTACCGACCCGTCCCCAATGGCGCGCACCGTCTCCCGCAGCAGCGCCGCGCCCATATCGCGCAAGCGTCCGCGCAGGGAGTCCGCGTCCTCGCGTTCGCCGACGGGCGTGGCTTTCGCCAGCAGAATATCGCCCGCGTCGCACTCCTCCGCCATCCTCATCGCCGTGACGCCGGTCCGCTCATACCCGCGCGCGACCGCCCACTGTACCGGGGCCGCGCCGCGCAGTTCCGGCAGCAGCGACGCGTGGATGTTGACACAGCCCAGCGGCGGCAGGTCAAGGATCTCCTTTGGCAGCATCCGCCCGTAGGCAACGACGACGATCAAGTCCGGCTTGAGTCCGCGCAAATGACCAATCGTTGTTCCGTCCCGCATTTTAGCGGGCTGAAATACCGGAATCCCGTGTTCCAGCGCCAGCGATTTGACCGGACAGGGCAGAATCTTCATGCCGCGCCCGACCGCGCGGTCGGGCTGGCAGAACACCCCGGCGACGGATTGCCCCGGCATGTCCAGCAGCGCCGCGAGCGACGCGCGCGCGAAGTCGGGCGTGCCCATAAAAACGAGCGTCACCCGTCCTCCTCCTCTTCCAGCGCCGCCACTTCCTCCTCCGTCATGAACCGCTCCATGACGTCGGTATACAGCGTTCCGTCCAGATGGTCGATCTCATGGCAGAACACGCGGGCCAAAAAATCTTCCGCCTCATACACCACAGGCTTTCCGTGGCGGTCCTGCGCCTCCACCGTCACGCGGCAGGGGCGTTTGACAAGGCCCGTCCGCCCGGGCAGGGACAGGCAGCCCTCCGCGCCCTCCTGCGTCCCGTCCGACACGATAATTTTCGGGTTGCACAGCTCGATCGGTTCCTCAAACCCGACGACGCAGACGCGCCGCAGCACGCCGATCTGAGGGGCGGCAAGGCCCGCGCCGTTGGCATGTTTCAAAGTCTCCGCCAGGTCGTCCAGCAGGGCGTGCAGCCGGCGGTCGAAATTTGTCACGGCCCGGCTCTGCTTGCGGAGCGCGGGGTCACTGTCTGTCAGAATGGTTCGCAAACCCATAGTCCAATCCTCCGCTGTCTAAGGCTGGCTGTCGGCAAAGATGCCGACGCCTTTGTTGCGCCTGTCTCCGGGAAACGCCGTCAGGATGCCCGATACCATACGCCGCACGGCGGCCGTGTTGTCATGGAGCAATACTATGTGGTAGCGGTAGCGGGTATTCAGCCGCTCCACGCGGTCCGGCGCGGGCCCCAGCACCCGCGACAGCCCCCCGCACCGGGCTTTGTCGATCCAGCCCCACACCCGCAGCCCCGCCCGCAGCACATCATCCTGGTTCTGTGAAAACAGCGTCAGGCGCGTCATTGACAGGAACGGCGGATAGCCCTGTATCCGCCGCAGGGCGGCCTCCTGCTCAAAAAAGCGGTCGTAATCCGGCGCCGCCGCCGCCAAAATGACCGGATGGTCGGGCGCGTAGGTCTGTATGACGGCGCGCCCGGGGCGCGCCCCCCGGCCGGCCCGCCCCACGGCCTGTGTGATCAGCGAAAACGCGCGCTCCCCCGCCCGGAAATCGTCGATATGCAGCGCCCCGTCGGCGCACAGCACGCCGACCAGCGTCACATTGGGAAAATCCAGCCCCTTGGCGACCATCTGCGTCCCGATCAGGATAGGGACGCGCCGTTTCCCGAACTGCTCCAGTATCCTCCCGTGCGCCCCGCGCGTTCCGGTGGTGTCGGTGTCCATCCGCAGAACCTCGACGCCTGGAAACAGCATCCCCAGTTCCTCCGCGACGCGCTGCGTGCCCGCCCCCAGCGGAATGAGCGTACCGCCGCATTCCGCGCAATTGGTTTCGTATTTTTGAGAATATCCGCAGTAATGGCACATCATCCGCCCGTTCGCCGAGTGGTAGGCCAGCGGCACGCTGCACTTCACGCAGCCGGGGCTCTGGCCGCAGTCGGGGCATATCATCATCTTATGATGCCCCCGCCGGTTGAGCAATAGTATCGTTTGTTCGCCGTTTTGCAGATTTTTCGCGATCTCGCCGTGCAGGAACTGGCTGACGGTGGTGGGATTGCCGTACTGGCGCTCGCCGCGCAGGTTTATGACCCGCACGTCCGGCAGCGCCTGCCGGTTATACCGCTCCGTCAGCCGGCAGAGGAATATCTGCCCCTGCGAAACGCCGGAAAAGCTCTCCACCGACGGGGTGGCGCTGCCGAGCAGCAGCAGCGCGCCGTACTGCACGCACCGGAATTTCGCGACCTCGCGCGCGTGGTAACGCGGGGACTCGGCGGACTTATACGTCCCCTCCTGCTCCTCGTCCAGCACGATCAGCCGCAAATCGCGCACCGGCGCGAACACGGCGCTGCGCGTCCCCAGAACAACAACGGCGGACCCCTCCCGGATGCGCCTCCACTCCGACAGCCTCTCGCCCATCGAAAGGGCGCTGTGCAGCAGCGCGGCCCGTTGGCCGAAGCGGGCGGAGAACAGCGACAGCAATTGCGGCGTCAGGGCGATCTCGGGCACCAGCACGATCGCGCCGCCGCCCTGTTCCAGCGCGCGCGCGACCAGATGGAGGTAGACGTTTGTCTTGCCGCTGCCCGTCACGCCGTACAGCAGGCCGCAGGCGGGCCTCCGCGCGTCCAGGGCCTCCGCGCAGCGGTCAAACGCCGCCCGCTGTTCCGCGGTGAGGACAGGCGGCGGCTCCGCCGGGGCGGAAACGCGCGGCGGCTGATAGACGGGGACCTCATAGAGCGTAAGCAACCCTTTGTTTTCCAGCGCGTTCAGCGTACGGCGGTCCGTACCGGTCAGGCGGTAGATGTCCCGCGCCGGCGCGCTCACCGTCTCGCAGAGCAGCCTGAGGACCTCGCGCTGCGCGGGCGACGGACGCTCCATGCCATAGGAGAGCGCTTCCTCCACCGGAACGGCCAGCTCCGCGCACAGGGCGGTCCTGTCCGAAACGCGGCGTTTCACGCCCGCGCCGGCTTCCCAGTCATACCACATCCCCGAGGGCAGCATCGCCTGCAACGCCTCGTAAGACGCGCAGTAGAAGCGGTCGCGCATCCACAGGGCCAGCCGGAGCTGTTCCGCGTCCAAAACCGGCTCCTCATCCAGCAGGGCCGAAATGTTTTTGACCGGCCTTCCCTCCGGCGGAGAATCCCCGGCAAAGTCTAAGACAAACCCCTCCTGCCTGCGGTTGCCGGCGCCGAACGGCACGGTCACCCGCATCCCCGGCCGGACGGCGGCGCGCAGCGGCGGCGGTACGCGGTATGTATACGGCTTATCCGCCGCATACGGTACGCGCCTGACCGCCACATGCACCAACATCTCCATCAATCCAGCCTGTAGTTGTACTCTTTCTTGACCTGCCCGACCAGCGCGCCGTTGGCGATCTCGCTGATGGCGAGCTTCACCGGCTTCTCACTGAGCCTGATCTCCTGCCGCTCCGCCGTCTCCGCGATCTCGCGGGCGCGCCGCGCCGTGACGTTGACCAGCAGGTAACGGCTGGGAATATGCTGCATCAGTTCGCTGATGGATGGGGAAAGCATAGTGTTTGTCCTCCTATACGGTTGTTTTTTCCCGGTACTGCGAAAAAATCTCCGGCCTGCGCTCCGCGCGCGCCCCTTCCGCCGTAATGACGGCCTCCAGCGTTTTCACGGCCTCCCCGAGCGCGTCATTGACCACGATATACCGGTAACGGTCCATAAATCTGTATTCCTCGCGCGCCCTCGCCATGCGCTTTTGTATCGTCTCCTCGCTCTCGGTGCCCCGGCCCCGCAGGCGGCGCTCCAACTCCCTCTCGTCCGACGGCGTGAGAAAGACCGAAACGGCTTCCGGGCACCGTTCCATCACCTGCGCCCCGCCGACGACCTCGATGTCCAGCACCACCGTCTGCCCCCGCGCCAGCCGCTCCCTCACCGGCCCTTCCGGCGTGCCGTAAAAATAGCCGGCGTATTCGGCCCATTCGAGCAGCCCGCCCTTCCCGCGCAGTTCCGAAAAGGTCTTGCCGTCCATGAAGAAATACTCCCGCCCGTCCTGCTCGCCGGGGCGCGGCGGGCGGGTCGTGGCCGACACCGAAAAAAACATGCCGCTCCGCCTGTCCATGACCGCGCGCAAAACAGTCCCCTTGCCCGCGCCGGACGGCCCGGACACGACCAGCAGCATCCCCGCCATCAGTTCTCCACCGCCTCGTCCTCCGGGAGGACGGGACTCCCCTGCAGACGCGCGGCCACCGTCTCCGGCAGGATCGAAGACAGCACCACATGGTCGGAATCCATGATCAGCACCGCCCGCGTACGCCGCCCCAGCGTCGCGTCGATGAGCTTGTCGCGGTCGCGCGCCTCCTGGATGATCCGCTTCATCGGGGCCGAGTCGGGCGTGACGATGGCGATGAGCCTCGCGGCGGATACCATATTTCCGAAGCCTATGTTGATGAGTTTCATTCGATGTTCTGCACCTGCTCCCTTATCTTCTCGATCTCGCCCTTGAGATCGACGACCAGCCCCACCGTTTCGGTGTCGTTGCACTTGCTGCCGATGGTGTTGGCCTCGCGCGTAAACTCCTGCACCAGAAAATCCATCTTCCGGCCCGCCGCGCCGGACTGCCCGAGCATCCCGCGCAGCGCGGCGATGTGGCTCCGCAGGCGCACAAGCTCCTCATCGGCGCAAACGCGGTCGGCATAGACCGCGGCTTCGGTGAGGATGCGCGCCTCGTCGATCGCCCGCTGTTCCAATATCTCGGTCATTTTCACGCGCAGGCGCTCGCGGTAGGCCGCCACGTTTTCGGGCATACGGGCCTCGATCAGCGCCGTCAGACGCTCTATCCCATCCAGTTTACCCAAAATATCCGACGCCAGCCGCGCGCCCTCCCGGGCCCGGGCCCCGTCAAAATCCCGGAACGCCTCCTCCGCGGCGGAAAGGGCGAGCGACGTCAGCGTCTCCGCCTCCGGTTCCCGCCGCGCCGCCGCCATGACGTCGGGGAAGCGCAGCGCCGCCGACGCGCCGACGTCGTTTACGACGCCGTACTCCTCCCCCAGTGTCCGCGCCGCCGCCAGATAGCTCTCCAGAACGGGGCGGTTGAGGGTGATGTCAAGCGTCTCCGCCGCGAGGCTGTCAATGCTGACGCCGATCTCGACCTTGCCCCGCGCGGCGCGGCGGCCGGCCAGCGCCTTGAGCGGCTCCTCCAAAAAGGCGCAGCCCCTCGGCGTACGGACCGATACGTCCAGATAGCGGTGGTTGACCGAGCGCAGCTCGACCGTCAGCGCCCCCGCGGACGCGCGCCCGAATCCGGTCATACTGTTCGGCATATGGCCTCCTGTCACGCTCCGCGCTCTCCTCACGGGACGGCGGAGCAGCTCTTTTCTGTCACGCTCCGCGCTCGCCCCGCGGACGGTCGGATAAGTCCTCTCCGATCCGGGAATCCAGCCGCGAAGCGGCTTAGGATTCCCGCCTCTGCGCTCCCTTATCCTCCCTGCGGGACGGCGGAGCAGCTCTTTTCTAGCAGCACCTCAGCGAAGAGCACAAGCAATCCGCGCACATCATGCCCGCGCAGCAGTCGCAGGGCGAGCACCCGGTGGACGCCGGCTGCCCGTACGGGTTTTGATTGCCGTAGGGGTTTTGCCCGTACGGATACCCGCCGCCGCGCGGAGGCTGCTGGCCGTACGGGTCCTGCCTGTATTCGGGGCCGCGCCCCTCGCGCTCCCGCAGGATGGCGTCATACGCCTCGTTGATGGCTTTCATCTTCTCCTGCGCCAAATCGGCGAGCTCGTTGCCGGCGTATTTGTCGGGGTGGTATTTTTTCGCCAGCTCGCGGTATCTCTTTTTGACCTCGTCCGTTGACGCGCCGCGCGGGACGCCCAAAACTTCATACGGATCGCTCATCAACGCTCTCCTTTTCTGTACAGATCATGCCCGCGCGCCTGAAGCCCCAGCGTCAGGATATTGCGCGTGATGCCGGAGAACACGTTCTCCGGTATCAAATCGGATGCCGCGAGCGCCCGTTCCTGTTCCCGCCCCAGCAGCCGGAACACCGCCTCGCGCTCAAGGCCGGACGCCGTGACGGCGTTGTACGCCCCCGACTTTCCATCGCGCTCCCGGTCCTCGGCGGCGTCGGCCAGCGTGACCCACCGGCCCAGATGAAAGAGCAGGCTGCCCGCCGCCCTCCGGTCTCCCTCATCCGTGAAAAAACCGCTCAGGCAGGCAAGCATCGAGCCGAACGCATCCGGCGTCCCTCCGCGGGCGCCGTCCGCCGCCGCACCGTAAGACTCTTCCGGAACCTCACCGCAAAGGCCGTCTGTTACAGCGCCGCCGCCCTCTATCCGCCGGATCTCCCCCATCCGCCTCCCGCATTCCTCCGCCTCGCGCGGCAGCCGTTCCGCCGCCCTGCGGAACGCCCCGCGGTAAAACAGCAGCAGAAAGCGGGAAAAAAGGGCGAGGCGCGCGTCCGCAACGGTGTCCCGCAGCTTCCAGCCGGTAAAGAGCATCAGCGCGTCGGCGGCGTAGTTGAGGGCGGGGTTTTCGCAAATCTGGCAGCGCCCGCGGAACGGGTGCCGCACGCAGCGCCTTTTCACGGTGCCGTAAGGCCCCGACCAGAACAGCATCAGCAAAAACACGAAATCGTAATTGACCAGCAGCCGGGCGAACGCCCCATAGCGTTCGGAGAGGGCGCGGCAGAGGCCGCAATAGGCTGTCTGATACTGTGTCAGCTCGCGCAGCCGCAGCTCGGGCCGGAACGGTTTCACATAGCCGAACATGCTAAAGGCTTTCGGGAAACCCGCCGTCCGGGTCCCGTATGACGGCAATGACCTTCGCCGAGACGCCGCCCCGGTCCTGCAAAAAGCGGTTGACCGCGATCACGCCCGCAATGCCGAGCAGTACGCCGGCCGCGCCCGCCACCGGGTGGAACAGCCAGCCGATAAAGAACAGCGCGAGCGGCGCCAAATACACCAACGCCGCCAGCAGCAGCGTGCGGCTGCCCTCGATCAGGACCCGGTCCCCCGCGATGGCCCCGGCGGTGTTGGTGGCCAACGCGTCCACGTCGGGCGTCGGGCAGACATTGCCGCAGGAAGCGCAGCTTCCGCCGCACGCCGCCGTCCGCCGGACCCGCACCTCGCAGAGACCCGGGCCGATAACCTTTGTCACGACCGCCGTCTGCGTCACGGCGGGGCCTCGAGGGGAATGACGTCGATCGTGACCTCATATCCCTTGTCAATGGCCCCCACCGTGTCGAAGTTGTCCACCAGAACCGCGCCGGGCCGCGTATACCGCCCGGTTGACGTGATCGCCTCGCCGGAGAAATCGGCCGTGACGCGGACGTTGACGGGATCCACCCGGGCAACGTCCTCCTCCGGCCCGCGCACCGTGACGGTGACCGGCCTTGTGAGGAGGTTGTAGGTGGTCCCCTCCGGCAGGACCAGGCCCCTGATGGTGATATTGGTGGCCTCAATATCCCGCGTCGCCGCGCCGGTTATGCGGACGGACGCCTCGGCGGTGTCCACGCCGTCAAGATTCCTCACGCCGTCGGGAAGCCATACTTTATAGATCTCGTCCAAATCGCCCTGTAAGGAGGCGAGGTCGATCTGGGTGAGCGAAAGGGTATTGAGACCGGCCAGTTCCCCGGGGTCGCCGGAAATGCGCACTTCATCGGGCGTCACGCTGTATATGATGTTTTTGTTCGTAATGCCGCCCCCGTCCAGGAAATCGATGACCAGCTTGACCGCTTTGACCATATAGACGGGGATCGACAGCCTGACCTCCTCGTAATCGGCGGTGATATGGTCGCTCTGAACGACCTGCCCGCTTTCGGTCTGCAAAACGTAATTTATCGGGAGATCGGTCACGCTTCTGGCAATCGGTTCGGCGGGCGCGTACCGCGCCACGGCCTCGTAAACGGTATCAAGCTCCTTGGTGGGGCCGGTGATCTGGATCTGGGACGGCTCAAATACGGCGGGGTCTCTCATATAGCCCTCGGACACCCCGCCGGGCAGGTCGAGCCTGAGTGCGACGTATTTATGCGTGACGGTGTCGATCGTCACGGTGACGAGCGGGTCTACGCGGTTGACGTCAAGGTTGACAAGCTCCGGCGGGCCCTGCAGTTCATATTCCATCGGCCGTTCCCCGGCGTTGGCGACGTTTTTGAGGTCGACGACGGCTTTGACCGTTTCCTTGTTGATGTTGACCAGATTCTGCACCCGTCCCGTAAAGCGCACCCTTACGGTGGCGTCCCGGCCGCCCGTCAGGATCAGGCTGCGCGGCGAAAGGGCCGGTTCGTTGATAAACTCCACGGGGATGCCGGCGACCTCCTTGTCGCCCTCCGGGTTGCGGTAAAGCACCACGTATCCCCACAGGCCGCAGGCGAGAACGAGCGACAGGACCGCGATCAGGATATTGCTCCTCTTCAAGCGCCGTCCCCCTTTTCTCTGATCCTGCGGAGCATTCCGCCCCAGCCCTTTCTCCCGTCCTGCGGGTCGGACGGCAGCAGTTCCAGGCGGAGCAGCTTTTCCAGCGTTTCCGGCGCGAGGTGGCGTTTCAGCATACCGCCGGCGGCGACCGACACCGAGCCCGTCTCCTCCGATACGATGACCACCACGGCGTCGGAATTCTCGCTCACCCCGATCCCCGCGCGGTGCCTCATGCCGAGGTCGCGGCTGAGGTTCTGGTTGCCGGTGAGCGGCAGCACGCAGCCGGCCCCGGTGATCCGCCCGTTCTGGACGATGACCGCCCCGTCGTGCAGCGGGGCTTTGGGGTAGAAGATATTTCTCAGCAGCTCGGCGGTCACGGCGGCGTCAAGCACCGTCCCGGTCTGCGCGTAATCGTCCAGCAGCACGCGCCGCTCAAAGACGATCAGCGCCCCCTGCCGTTCCCAGGAGAGGACGCGGCAGGCTTCCACCGTTTCGGCGACGCAGTTCTCAAGGATGCTGGGCGCGGCGCGGCCGATGGTCAGGTTGCCGGTC
>JAIRUE010000094.1 GCA_031254575.1 Oscillospiraceae bacterium
GCGGCGCGTCCCGCCATTTCCGCGTTTGTCTTTGTCTTGTCGGCGATTTCCGAGATGGAAGAGGAGAGCTGCTCGACCGAGGCGGCCTGTTCCGTTGAGCCTTGCGCCAGCGCCTGGGAGCCGTCCGCGACCTGTTTCGCGCCGGCGGACACCTGCGAGGTGGAGTTGTTGATCTCGCCGAACATATTGTTGAGGTTGCCCACCATTTTTTGGAGAGAATTCCCCATCACGTCAGAGTTGGAGAGCGGCTTTATATCAGAGGTCAGGTCGCCGCCCGCGACGGTTTCCAGTTCCTTCGCGATGTCGGTGACGCGCATGACGAACGCGACGACGCCGGCGGTCATGCGGCCTATTTCATCCGTATTGCGGGAATACGCCTCAATGCCCGCCTGGTCTTCTTTCAGCAGGGTGAGGTCGCCCTTTGTTCCCGCCTTTGTAAGAAACGCGGTCATCGGAACGAGCAGGCCGCTGAAGTAACCCGACAGATACAACGCGACGACAACCGCGATCAACGCGGCGATAACGGCAAATATCACCATCAAAAGGACGGTTCGGTTTGTGGTGCTTTCCGCGTCGGTCACATATTCCTCCGAAGTCTCGTTGGCCGTGGTGATCATGCCGTTTGTCTTTTCCCTTATTGTCGGGGAAACAGCGTCCGTTTGGTAGATCGCGAAAGCTTTCTCACGGTCTCCGGCAATCGCCGCCTCCGCCACCGGCAGCAGGATCTGCGTATTGTACTGATTGGCCAGCTCCTTGATCGCCACGGTATTGGGAAGACGCTTGTCTTTGTCTTCCCGCGTGAATTTCGGATTGGTCTCGATAGCCGCGGCAGCCGCGTCAATAGAGCTTATCGCGTTGGCAAATGACGTCTTAGCGGTATCCGCAAGCGCCGCGCACTGCTGTGGATCTATGCCCGCGTAAAGGATCATTTTCGCCACGGACTCTTTTACGTCACGGAAATTAGTTTGATAACCAACAATGGAATTGCGGACCGTCAGCGGATTGTCAATCGCCACCTTGTAATCGCCTTCTACGGCCAACAGATTTACTACCGCGAATACGGCCAGCGCCGCCATCAGCGCAATCACCAGAAGAAAGCTGACAACCATCTTCGCCCTGATTTTCATGTTCTTAAACCATTGCATGTGTATTGCCTCCCTAAAGTTTTTCGGTTTTTCAGAGGTAACGCCGGTAATTCGACGCCTTTTGACACTTATTGTATCATCCTCTCACCATTCATGCAAGTGTTTTTTGTAACTTTTTAAGCAATTTACATAATTTATTACCGTTAATGGCCGCTTTCACCAGCCGGCTGCGAGCTGCGCATGACGCAGGCGGCGATCTCCTCCGCGAAACGCCCCACCTCGTCCCCGTCCCTGCCCTCGACCATCACGCGCACAAGGGCTTCCGTTCCCGAAAGGCGCAGCAGTATGCGCCCGTCCTCCCCCAAAGCGTCCTCCGCCCGTCTCACCGATTCCAGCACCGCCGGGTGGGACATAACCGCCTGCCTGCTCTCCGGGTCTACGGCGACGTTGAGCAGGACCTGCGGATATTGCGGCACGTCTTCCGCCAGCCCGGCAAGGCTTTGTCCCGTTTCCGCCATCACCGACAGCAGCTTTAAGGCGGTGAGCTGGCCGTCACCGGCCGCGGAATGGCGCAGGAAAATGATATGCCCCGACTGCTCCCCGCCCAGCGCGTAGCCGCCCCGCTGCATTTCCTCCAGCACATACCTGTCCCCCACTGATGAGACGGTGACGGTACGCAGGCCGTTCCGCCGCGCCCAGACGTGCAGGCCTAGATTTGTCATCGGCGTGCATACAAAGGCGTCGTGCGGCAGATATCCCCTCTCCCGCTCCCGCGTGGCGCAGGCCGCCATGATGCGGTCGCCGTCCACCACCTTGCCGGTATGATCCACGCACAGGCAGCGGTCGGCGTCGCCGTCAAAAGCGATGCCGATGTCGTATCCCCCGTCCGCGACGGTCTCCCGGAGAGATTCCAGATACGTGGAGCCGCATCGGTCGTTGATGTTGAGGCCGTTCGGCACGTTGTGTATGACGCGGAGGTCTTTGGCGTTGAGCATCGAAAACAGCTTTTTCGCCGTCACGCTCGCCGCGCCGTTGGCGCAGTCGACGACGACGCGCAGGCGCGAGAGGTCGGGCGTATTGCAGGCGAGCAGAAAATCTATGTACCGCTCCGCCGCGCTCTTGTCCTGCCGGACGCGTCCGATGGCGCTGTGCGTTTTCAGAGGCATATCGGCGCGGAGCAGCGTCTCTATCTCATCCTCCAGCGCGTCGGAGAGCTTGGCGCCGTTGTTGTCAAAGATCTTGATACCGTTGTCCTCATACGGGTTGTGCGAGGCCGAGACGACGATCCCGGCGTCGGCGCGCTCGCGCGTGAGGATGGCGGCGGCCGGGGTGGGAATGACCCCCGCAAGCAAAACGTCGGCCCCCGCCGACGTGATGCCCGCCGTGAGCGCCGCTTCCAGCATATCCCCCGATATGCGCGTGTCCTTGCCAATGTAAATGACCGGTTTATGGCGCAGCGCCCCGGTCAGCACCAGCGCCGCGGCCTGCCCCATCGCAAAGGCCTTTTGCGCTGTCAGATCCACATTGGCAATCCCCCGCACCCCGTCCGTGCCGAACAGTCTTTTCATAGGTCAGCCCCCAAGCGTCATTTGGTCTCCCGTCCCCATACTATATGGGATTCCCATATGCTTATATGCGCGTTCCGTCAGGCAGCGCCCGCGCGGGGTGCGCGCCAGAAAGCCCAGCTGCATCAGATACGGCTCGTACACGTCCTCGATGGTGACGGTCTCCTCGCCGATGTTGGCGGCGAGGGTGTCCAGCCCCACGGGACCGCCGCCGAAATTCAAAATGATCGCCTCCAGCATCCGCCGGTCAACCGCGTCAAGGCCGATCCTGTCAATGTCCAGCCGCCCCAGCGCCTCGTCGGCGACGGCGCGGGTGATGACCCCGTCGGCGCGCACCTGGGCGAAGTCGCGCACCCGCTTGAGGATGCGGTTGGCGATACGCGGCGTGCCACGGGAACGGGAGGCGATCTCCGCCGCGCCGCCGGACTGTATCTCCACCTTCAGAATACCCGCGCTGCGCGTGACGATACGCGACAATTCTTCAGTAGTGTAAAGGTCAATTCTTGTCACTATACCAAAGCGGTCGCGCAGCGGCGCGGTGATCTGGCCGGCCCGCGTCGTCGCGCCGATCAGGGTGAATTTGCGCAGGTCCACGCGGATGGAACGCGCCGCCGGGCCCTTGCCGAGAATGATGTCCAGCGCGCAGTCCTCCATCGCGGGGTATAAGACCTCCTCCACCGCGCGGTTGAGACGGTGGATTTCGTCCACAAAGAGGATGTCCATGTCGTCTAGGTTTGTCAGCAGCGCCGCCAGATCGCCCGCCTTTTCAATGGCGGGGCCGGAGGTGATACGGATATTGACGCCCATCTCGTTGGCGATAACGCCCGCCAGCGTCGTTTTGCCAAGGCCCGGCGGGCCGTAGAGCAACACGTGGTCAAGCGGCTCGCGCCGCTGTTTGGCCGCCTCGATGAAAATTTTTAAGTTGTCCTTGAGCTTTTCCTGGCCGATATATTCGGTCAAAAATCTAGGGCGCAAACTCCCCTCGCCGTCGTCGGCGGAGGTCAGCGTCCGCGCCAGCAGGCGTTCTTCCTGTTCGGTCTGTTCCTCGCGGTCGTCAAAATCAATAGGCATCTTTTACCCCCGGCCACACCTTTACGCTACCCCGACATCCGTTTCAGCGCCTGCCGTATGATTTCCTCCACCGGCAGAGCCTCGTCCAGCCCCTTGACCGCCATCGCCGCCTCTACAGGGGTATAGCCCAAAACGCACAGCGCCGCCTGCGCCTCCGTCAGCGCGCCGCCGCTTTCAAAAATTACGGCAGTCCCCGCGTCATTGCCTCCGGCCGTCTGGCCGGCGCGGGAAAGTTTGTCTTTCAGTTCCAAAATAATGCGCTGGGCCAGTTTCTTGCCGACGCCCGGCGCGCCGGTCAGCGCCTTTTCGTCGCCCGTAATGACCGCGAGCGCCAGTTTTTCCGGCGTCCCGACCGACAGGACCGACACCGCCGCCTTGGGGCCGACGCCGGAAATGCCGAGCAGCAGCTTAAACGACAAAAGCTCCTCGCGCGAGATAAAGCCGTAGAGGTCACAGATCCCCTCGCGCAGATAGAGAAAAGTGAAAAGCCGCGCCTGTTCGCCCTTTTTCAGTTGAGCCAGCGTTTGCAGCGACGTGTTGACGGCGTAGCAAACACCGCCGGTGTCAATAACGGCGAGGTACGGCTCGGTATGCTCCACCGCGCCGCGGACGGCGTAGATCATTTGCCGCTCCCTCCCGACGCCCGGTTTGCCGCCCCGCGCCGCCCGTCACGCCTCATAATTCTCCACAAGGGCGCGTATGCTGGCAATCTGCCCCACGCAATCCCAGCCCTTTTCAATCAGCACATGCCCCAACGGGAATGTCGCCTTCAGTTCGTCAATGACAAAATCGAGGATGTCGCTCCATACGGTAAGCCCCTTGTCATATACCATTTTCCTTTGATGCAGGAGATTGGTCTGGGTATCAAACACCTTGCTCTTACGGCCTGCCGCCCCGGCCCTGATCTCCAGGTCCTCCCTGACGGCCGCCAGCATATAGCCCCCGGCGAAGAACTCTCTCTCCGAAATGAGCACAACTTTTTCCATATTGCGCATTTTGAGGCTGTTTGTGATTTTGCCCTCTTTGATCTGCTCCACATACCGCATCAGCTCCGGCAAAACGGGTAAGTAGCAATTCAGCCTGGTTCCCGCGTCCGCGTATTCATCCGCCCTGCCTTTTCCCGCCGCCGCGTTCCATTCCAGCCATTTCGTCATCAGCGTCAGGCAAAAGATGAGGACGGAAAGCACGTAGACGGCGACCGTCACGCATATGCCGAGAAAGCCTCTGCCGCTGTCGCCCGCCAGTATGTCGAGGACAAACAGAAAGCATACGGCAAGCGCGGCGAGCGTCATAAAGAGGAGGATGAAAATGTCCCTGCCGTTCCATCTCCGTTCCGTCAACCGGCAGGAGCGGTAAGAGTCCAGGCCGTTCCGCATATCCTTTCCGTGATAACGCCATACATACGCGTGTTGCATTATTGATCCCTCCCTAATAGTGACCCCGCCGTATAAGCGTGGCATAGCGCGACCGCCAGCGCGTCGGCGGCGTCGTCGGGGCGCGGCATGGCTTTGAGTTTCAACAGTACGCGCGTCATTTCCATCACCTGCTTTTTTTCCGCCGCGCCGTAACCGGTGACCGCCAGCTTGACCTGCTGCGGCGAGTATTCCGCGACAGACAGTCCGTGCCGCTGCGCCGTCATCAGGATAACGCCCCGGCTGTACGCCACCGGCAAGGCCGTGTTGACGTTTTTTTGGAAATACAGCTCCTCGATCGCCAGCGCGTCCGGCTTGAATGTCCCGATAAGCTCGCAAAAATCCTCATAGACCATCAGCAGGCGGCGCGGCAGTTTTTCCCCCGCCGGGGTGCGTATCACGCCGTGCCGTACATGGGCGGGCGAATGCCTGCCGCCGTCCACCACGCCGAACCCGACGATAGCCAGTCCCGGGTCGATGCCTAAGATCCGCATAGTTCCTCTATTGCCCTCATAACGCCCAGCTTCCCCGCCTCGAACGTCAGCCCGCCCTGTAAATACGCCGTATACGGCGGGCGGAGCGGCGCGTCGCAGGACAGCTCGATCGACGCTCCCTGAACAAAAGTACCCGCCGCCATGACGATTTTGTCGGCATACCCCGGCATGTCCCAGGGTTCCGGAACGGCAAAGCTGTCCACCGGACTGCCCTTTTGGATTCCCCGGGCGAACCGCAGGAGCGGCTCTTCCGCGCCGAAGCGGACGGCCTGTATGATGTCATACCGCGCCTCGTCCGGCAGGGGGGAAACTTCATACCCAAGGCTTTGCAGCTTCTCCGCCGCGAAAACGGCCGTCTTGAGCGCCTGCGAGACGGTGTGCGGAGCGAGAAACAAGCCCTGAAACAGCAGGCGGTTTCCCAAAGGATTCGCTCCGCAGTCCCGGCCGACGGCGTTGAGCTGCACGGCGCACCTCTCCACCCATTTCCGCCGCCCGGCGATATAACCTCCCGAAGGCGCCAAGCCCCCGCCGGGGTTTTTGATCAGCGACCCGGCGATGAGGTCGGCCCCGGACGGTTCCTCCTCCTCGACAAACTCGCAGTAGCAGTTGTCGACGACGACCGGCGCGCCGGTAAACTCCCGCACCCGCGCGATCAGCGCGTTTATCCCGGCGGCGGACAGCGCCGCGCGGTCGGAATATCCCCTTGAACGCTGGATAAAGAGGGCCGGCGGCGGCGTCCCGCCCCGAATGGCGTCCGTAACTCCGTCCTCTCTCAGCATCACACGGTACGGCATGAGCCCGCGCAGCGTATCGTACGGCTCCCCCGTCAGGCTCCAGTAACCGCCCTGCGGACAAACGGTTTTCAGCGCGCACGCAACGGCGTGCGTGCCGCCGGCAAACGCGGTCCGGACAATGGCGTCCTCCGTCCCCATTGCGTCGGCGAACACCGCGTCCAGCGTACTCCGCCCCGGATCGTTGTAACCGTAACCCGTTGACGGCGCGAAGTGGGCGTCCGACACGCGGCGGCGTTGAAAGGCCTGTAAAACCTTTTGCGTGTTTTTCTGCGCTACGGCGTCAATGTCAGGCATTATAACGTCAGAATATCATCCTGGGAAATCAGGGAATGCCCCGCTCTTTGCAGTACGTCCCGGGCTGCGGCGTTATCCTCGACGCGCAGGATAACATAGGCGTCCCCGGCGCTGCGCGTGAGGAAAGCGTAAATGTATTCCACCGAAATGTCCGCGTCGCACAGCGTTGAGAGCACCTTGTGCAGCGCGCCCGGTTCGTCGTGCAGTTTGCAGCCGGTCACCTGCGTCTTGCTGGCCGTGACGCCCCGGCTCCTGAACAGCTCCAGCGTGGCGTCCGGCTCCGGCACGATCATCCGCAGGATGCCAAAATCACTGGTGTCAGCGATGGATATGGCGCGAAGATCAACCCCGCCGTCCGCCAGAATGCCCAGAATGTCTTTGAGAGACCCCTTCTTGTTTTCCACAAATACCGATACTTGCTCGATGACCATAATCAGCTCCCCTTTCGTTTATCCCAATACCCCGGCCCGTTCACAAAAAACGCGGTTATGCACAGCTTTTCATAGGTCCCGGCCCGCCTTAAAGGCTTTCATGTTTACATCCAAGGTCGACGGTTTGACGTTTTCCCGGATCGCCTGCTCCCACTCTTCTTCCGTAAAATCCAGCAGTTTCGAGGCGGCGCCGAGCAGGACGGTGTTCTCACAGCGGGGGCTGCCCGCCTTCGCGGCAAGGCCGTGCGCGTCGATCTGCGGCTCGCCGAGCAGGATGCAGGGACCGGACTCGTCCCCCTGGATGGGGATGCGCCACGAAGAGACGACGGTTTTGCCGTTTGGCGACAGCCAGCGCAGACACCGCGCCGTCTCGGTCACCTCAAGGCCGATCAGCAGATCCGCCCCGCCGGGCATGACCAGCGGGCTGTACACCTTATCCCCCGCCCGCACCATCGTGACGACGCTGCCGCCCCGCTGGCTCATACCGTGCACCTCGTTGACCTTTACGTCAAATCCGCGGGCCAGATACAGGCTGCCAAATATCTTCGCGGCGAGAATGCTCCCCTGCCCGCCCACTCCGGCGATGATGATGTTCATGCCCTCACCTCCATGATGGCGCAGGGGCGGCGGACAATGACGACCGACGGTTCCGCCGCCGCCAGTTCTTCCCTGAGCGCCGCTTCCAGCGCCTTCTGGTCGCGCGGATCGACGGTGGAAACCCGCCGCACGCCCATGGCGCGGCAAAGGGCCTCAAGGTCAAGGACGGGCGCGGCCGTACCGCTGAGAGTGACGCCGGAGCCGGGATTGGGCTGATGGCCGGTCATGCCGGTGACGGCATTGTCCAGAATAAGCACCGTTGCGGGCGTTTGGTTGTAGACGATGTTGAGCAGTCCGGTCATTCCTGAATGGTGAAAGGTGGAGTCGCCGATAACGGCGACGGCCTTCTCCGCGTATTCCGGCCGCGCTTTCAAAAACCCGTGCAGGGCCGAAACCGACGCGCCCATACAGACGCAAAAATCCATCGCCGAGAGCGGCGGCGACGCGGCAAGGGTATAACAGCCGATGTCTCCCATCACGGTAAGGCCGAGTTTTTTAAGAACGCTGAACGTCCCCCAGTGCGGACAGCCCGGACAGAGCACGGGCAGGCGCGGCGGCGGGCCGCCGGCGGGTACGGGCAGCGTCCGGGGTGAATCCGTCCCCGTCCCCAGAACGGCTTTGCGTATCTGCTCCACAGTATACTCGCCCAGCGGCGACAGATCGGCTTTGCCCCGCACCTTTACGCCGTGCTTCCTGCAGTGCGTTTCGATGAAGTCGTCCAGCTCCTCGATCACCCAAATCGTGTCGACCGTTTTGGCCAGTTCCATGATCGCCCCCACCGGCAGCGGCCATACCAGGCCCAGTTTGCAGTAGGAAACGCAGTCGCCCAGCGCCTCGCGGGCCGTCATGTAGGCGTTGCCGGAGGAGATCACGCCCACGCGGTGATTGCCGCCCCAATCGATCATATTGACCGGCGCGCCCTCGCTGTAGTCGCCAAGCACGGCCATGCGCTCCTCCAGGGCGGCGTGACGGGGCCGGGCGGCGGCGGGCGTCATGACATATTTTTGCGGGTCCTTATGATAATCGCGCAGCCTGACCGGCTGCGGTTCAGACACAGTGACGGCGGAGCGCGAATGGCTGACGCGGGTAGACAGGCGCAGCAGCACGGGCGTATCATAAAGCTCCGACAGCGAAAAGGCCAGCTTTGTGAATTCCAGACACTCCTGCGAGTCGGACGGCTCCAGCATCGGCAGTTTCATTGCCAGGGCGTAGTGGCGGCTGTCCTGCTCGTTCTGCGAGGAATGGCAGCCCGGGTCGTCGGCGACGGCGACGACCAGACCGCCGTTGATTCCGGTATACGACGCGGTGAACAGGGGATCGGCGGCGACGTTGAGCCCGACGTGCTTCATGCCGGTAAAGGCGCGCATGCCGGCCACCGACGCGCCTATGGCCGCCTCGGCCGCAACTTTTTCATTGGGCGCCCACTCGGCATAAACGTCCTTTGCGGCATATTCGGTGATCTCGGTGCTGGGAGTGCCGGGATAACTGGAGATAAAGGCACATCCCGCTTCAAAAAGCCCCCTCGCCACCGCTTCGTTGCCCAGCATCAGGCGTTTTTCCACGTCATTTCCCCCGTTCGTCCTTCACTCTTCTCGCCTTGCCCATAAACCGCTCGACCGACTGCGGGGCGACTAAGGTGACCTTGACCGTCAGGCCAAGGATATTGCGTATCTGTTCCCGTATGCTGCCTTGGATCTGCTCCAGCATAGGAAAACTCTCCAGAACAGAGCCGTCCACCAGTTCGACCTGTACCTCCAGCGTGTCCGTCACGCCCTCGCGCCGCACGACCAGCATATAATGCGGTCCTATATGTTCCTGCCGTATCAAAACACTTTCTATCTGCGACGGGAAGACATTGACGCCGCGGATGATCAGCATATCGTCGCTCCGGCCGATCACCGGAGCCATTCGCGCGTGTGTCCTCCCGCAGGCGCACGGCTCGTATGTGAGACGGGTGATGTCCTTTGTACGGTAACGGATCAGCGGCAGCGCCTCGCGCGTAAGCGAGGTGACGACCAGTTCGCCCGTTTCCCCCTCCGGCAGCACTTCCCCGGTTTCGGAATCGATGATCTCGCAGTAATAGTGGTCCTCGGCGATGTGAAGCCCTTTCCTTTCCAGGCACTCCCCCGACAACCCCGGACCGCCCAGTTCGCACAGCCCGTAATTGCTTGTCGCGGTGATGCCCAGGTTTTCCTCGATCTTGGCCGCCATCTCCGGCGTATGCCCCTCGCCGCCGAACAGCCCGACGCGCAGCTTGATCTCCCCCTTGATCCCCGCCTCACGCACGGCCTCGGATAAGTACAGCGCGTAAGAAGGCGTCGAGACCAGCACCGTCGGGCCTATGTCCCTCATCATCATCAACTGCTTTTCCGTCTGTCCGGAGCTCATCGGCAGAATAGTGACGCCCATCTGTTCCAGTCCCTGGTGAAGCCCAAACCCGCCCGTGAACATGCCATACCCGAAAGCGACCTGGGCGGTATCGCCGCCCGTAACCCCCGCCGCCGCGCAGATACGGGCGATGAGGTCTTTCCAGTTCTGCATGTCGGAAACCGTATAACCGCCCATTGACGGTTTGTTGGTGGTGCCGGACGTGCTGTGCAGGCGTATGACTTTTTCGCGCGGCACGGCAAATAGGCCGAACGGATAATGCTCCGTAAAGGCTTTTTTATCGGTGAACGGCAGTTTTGATATGCCGTCCAGCGAAGGCGCGTCGCCCCTTTCGGCGCCCGCGTCCCGCAACAGTCCCCGCTGGACCGGGGCATCATCCCAAATATGAGCCCAAACCTGCCGGAAGCGATCCTCCTGGAGGTAGCGAAGCGCGTCCCGCCCCATTGCCTCGATTTCAGGCTGCCACATCGCGCCCGTCCCCCTTTATACGTTCTCTCCCAACGATTCTCTCGCGGGGACCGTGACCGTCTCCTCATAGCAGGAGAAGCATCTGTCCACCAGTTCCCTGCCGGGGGCCGGCGTCAGTATGCTGACGACCGGCACGAGAATGAGCCCGAAGAGCATGGTAAACGCCCCGGCGTTAATCGGCGAGCGCAGGATTTCGGGAAAGATGGTTGCGGGGAGAACGCCCAAAGCCGGGTTTGTCAGCAAGTTAACCGTCATAAACAGGGAGCCGAAGACCATGCAGCACCAAACGGAGGCCCTGCTGACCCGTTTCCAGTACAGCCCATACAGGAAAGGCGCGAGGAAGGAACCGGCCAGAGCGCCCCACGATATGCCCATGAGCTGGGCGATAAAAACCACGTTCTGTTTATACTGCAGTATGGCGATGGCCGACGAGACGAGGACAAATACGGCGACCAGCAGGCGGATCATCAATACCTGCTTTTTCTCGTCCATTTTCTTTATGATATTGCCCTTCAAAAAATCCAGCGTCAAGGTAGAGGCGGAAGCCATGACCAGCGCCGACAGCGTGGATATAGAGGCCGAAAGGACCAGCACGATGACAACACCGATCAGCAGGTCGGAAAACCCCGAGAGCATGTTGGGGACAATCGAATCGTAAATCACGCCGCCATCCGTCCTGTATTCCACCACATTTGAAAAAAGCCGCCCGAAGCCGCCCAGAAAATAACACCCTCCCGCCACCACGACGGCGAAAAAGGTGGAGATGACGGTGCCCTTCCTTACGGCTTCCTCGCTTTTGATGGCATAAAATTTCTGCACCATCTGCGGCAATCCCCACGTACCCAGCGAGGTGAGAATGACTACGCCCAGCAAATTGAGAGGGTCTGGGCCGAAAAACGACGCGAAGACGCCGGGCGTCTGCCCCTCCACCCCGGCCAGCGCGTCCAGGGAACCGATAAAGCCTCCGTTTTTACTCAGTACCGCCGCGATAACGGCGACGATCCCGAACAGCATGATGATCCCCTGAATAAAGTCGTTCACAGCCGTCGCCACATATCCGCCCGCGATCACGTAGACGGCCGTTAAGATAGCCATAACCGCGATACAATAGACAAAATCAACGCCGAACGCCATCTCAAACAGCCTCGAGAGCCCGTTATACAGGGACGCCGTATAAGGGATGAGGAAGATAAAAATGATAGCCGAAGCGGTAACTTTCAAACGCTTGGAGCCGAAGCGCGCCCCGAAAAACTCCGGCATGGTCGCGCTGCCCAGATGGTGCGTCATGACCCGGGTGCGGCGGCCCAGCACGACCCACGCCAGCAGGGAACCGAGCAGGGCGTTGCCCAGGCCGATCCATACCGCCGAAATACCGAACCTCCAGCCGAATTGCCCCGCGTATCCCACAAAAATGACGGCTGAAAAATACGATGTGCCATAGGCAAACGCCGTCAGCCAAGGCCCGACCGCGCGGCCCCCCAGCACAAAACTGCCGACATCTGCGGCGTGTTTGCGGAAATACAGCCCGACGCCGATGGTGACGATGACAAAGACCGCGAGGAGGACAATTTTAATAAACATGCCGATTCCTCCGTACATAAAGAATGAGTTCATTATACATGGACAGACACGGGATGTCAAATCAAAAAGACACAGGCGGACCGGCAGCCCTTACGCTTAATCCCGTAACAAAAAATACTCCACGCTGTCGCTCAGCGCCTGCCACGACGCCCATACAATATTGTCCGACACGCCCGTTGTGGACCAGACCGACGCGCCGTCCGTGGAGGTTATCAGCACGCGCACACGCGCCGCCGTGGCGCCGTCGGGGTTGAGGACGCGCACCTTATAGTCGGTGAGACGCATTTTTTTGACTTCGGGGATAAATTCTTCCAGCGCCTTTGTCAGCGCCTGCCAGAGCGCATGAACGGGGCCGTTCCCCTGCCCCGCCGAAAGAGTTTCACTCTCCCCG